>NZ_BAAGPH010000045.1:0-65454 GCF_054784355.1 Alkalibacterium psychrotolerans
CGGCGGCATTCAAAGAAATTTTGATTGGAAATCAGTCAAACCAAGAACAAATTGCTGCGTAATTTCTTTGGTGAGGGTTAATCCGATAGGATTGTGAAGCATTTATTAGGGTGCGAAACTTGAGTTACTAGGAATGCTCCATCTTTTCCTCTTGAAATGATAACATGCTCAGCACCTTTAGAGAGCAAATCTTTTCCGCATCGCACATAATCATGATCATCGGTTAAATCAGTTGAGTTAAGATGCTCCAGCTCTTGCTGATTGGGTTTGATTAACAACGGACGGGCGCTCAATGCGTTCAGCAGTTCGTCTCCAGTTGTATCTATTACAAAGGAAGCGTTCTGTTCTTGAATCAGTAAAATGAGTTTCTGATAAAAATCGATGGGCAGTCCTAGAGCTTTACTTCCTGATAAGATGACCGTATCATCTGCCTTTAACTGCTCGAACTGCTCCACCAGCTCACTCTGTTTTTCATCGCTAATATATGGGCCCGCACCGTTTATTTCGGTTTCTGTCTCTCCTTTTATTTTTACATTAATCCGGCTGTCCTCATCTATTTTAATGAACTGATTGCTGATACCTTCTTTGTTCAGTTGATTCACAATAAAATCTCCAGTAAAGCCGCCAATATAGCCCGTAGCTACTGAGTTTGTCCCAAGTTCTTTTAAAATCCTGGAAACATTAATGCCTTTTCCTCCCGCATATTTAAAGTTTTTTTCAAAGCGATTCAGTTCCCCTAGTGTCAAATCATTTTTCGGATAAATCACATAGTCTATTGACGGGTTGAGTGTTAGTGTGTAAATCATTAGTCCACCTCTTCAGTTTTCGATTTTTAAACTTTCTACTCAGCCTTTACAAGTAGTCTCTTCTTCTAAACACTATCACGCGGCAAGCTAAAAGCCAATCGTTTTAAACCGCTATTTACACATTTGTCAACAAATTCACAATTTTTCCAATACACAGCTAATTACGTACCTGTCTCTTACCTACTCTCTATAGAAAACTATAGCTACTTGACTATAGTTTTCTACACCAAAAAGCTCATCACTTCTCCAAGTAATGAGCTAAAGAGTATTCTATTTCTTTTTTAAACTGTTTCTGAAGTTTGAATCTTCATATCAGATGACTCGACTTTAGGCTTCCAGAATCCGAGAATCGTCGCTGTAATAAACGAACCAATCAGTAAAGCTGCGACAAACAGCATTGGATTATCTCCAATTCCTACTACAAAGAGTCCGCCGTGTGGAGCCGGTATAGCTACATTCCATAATTGAGTCAATCCACCACCGATACTGGCACCTAGTATGGAAGAGCCGATGACTCTCACCGGGTCAGCTGCAGCAAACGGAATAGCTCCTTCTGTGATGAAGGAAGCACCTAGTACAAAGTTTGACAGTCCAGAACTCTTTTCAAGATCTGTGTATTTTGATTTAAATATCAGAGTTGAAATCGCAATAGCTAATGGAGGAATCATTCCGCCTACCATTACTGCTGCCATTAAACTGCCGTTACCTGTATCACCGAATACACCAATTGAAAACGCATAGGCCGCCTTATTTACAGGTCCACCCATATCAACAGCCATCATACCGCCGAGTACTGCCCCTAATAACACTGCATTTCCAGTACCCAAGTTTTCCAGGAACCCTAGCATCGCATTATTGATGACTGCGAAGAATGGGCCGATTAAGAAGAACATCAGCAAGCCGACAACTAAAAGTCCAGCAACGGGATAGAGCAGGATTGATTTGAGTCCTTCAAAGGTTTTAGGAACATTTCTCATTAATTTTTTAATCCAGAGCATGACATATCCTGCTACAAAACCGGCAACTAAACCACCAAGGAAACCTGCATCACTTTCCACCGCAAGCAATCCTCCAGCCATACCAGGTAAAAGTCCCGGACGATCGGCGATACTGAATGCGATATAGCCGGCCAATATAGGAATCAGAAACTCAAATGCTGAACCACCGATTGTATTTAATGACGTAAACAGAATGTGGTCTGAACCTAACTGTGCTTCAAACATGAATGAAATAGCCAATAAAATTCCTCCACCTACAACAAACGGCAGCATGTGGGAAATTCCGTTCATAACATCTTTATAAATTGTCTGACCAATACTCGCGTTATCGCCATCACTGGCTTCATCAGAAGTATTCGCCCCATCTGAACTGAAGAGCGGTGCATCGCCGGCTGCCGCACGTGAAATCAATTCTTTGGGTTTATTGATTCCTTCTGACACAGGTCTTTGAAGTACAGGTTTTCCATTAAACCGTGCCATATCTACTTTTTTATCAGCTGCGACGATGACTCCAGCTGCACGACTGATTTCGTCTTTCGTCAATTTGTTTTTGGCTCCATCCGTTCCATTTGTTTCCACACGAATCTCGACACCCATCTCAGCGGCTTTCTTCTTCAACGCATCTTCTGCCATATAGGTGTGTGCAATTCCCGTCGGGCAGGCAGTAACCGCTACTACGAAAGGTTTATCTTTAGAGTCTGATTCACTTGCTTCTTCTCTAACAGTAACCTCTTCTTTATTCTCTGCAAACAAGGCTTGTACCTCTTCAGGTGTATTGACTTGTTTCAATTGAGTAACGACTTCTTCATCTACTAACTTTCTTGAAAGAGATGCCAGGACCTCCAAATGAACATTGTTTCCGCCTTCTGGTGCGGCAATCATGAAGAATAATTCAACCGGTTCACCATCTAATGCATCGTAGTCTACTCCTCTAGATGATTTTGCGAAAAGAACGGCTGCTTCTTTGACCGCTTTGTTTTTAGAGTGAGGCATGGCAATGCCATTTCCCAGTCCAGTTGATGTCTGGCTTTCTCGGTTCATAATCCCTTCTTTAAATGTCCGCTTGTCTGAAATAACTTCTTTTTGAGCTAAACGATTGATCATCTCATCTATGACGCCTTCTTTAGTTGTTGCTTGTAAGTCCATGATCATTAAGTCTTTTCTCAACACATCATTGATTTGCATTTACATTTCCTCCCATTTTTCAATTGTTATCGTGTTCAATACGTTAGTTATGTCTTCTTTTGTGGCCAGGTCTTCATTAAAAGCAGTGGCCGATCCACACGCCAGGCTGTATTTAAATGCTTCAACGGAATCTTTTGTATCCTGATACAGTCCTACAAAGCCTGCAACCATTGAATCTCCTGCACCGACTGAATTGATTAGTTTTCCAGGTTCTGCTTTTCCATGATAGATACCCGCATCTGTAAACAGCACAGCTCCGTCTTTACCCATAGAGATGATGACGTTTTCTGCACCTTGTTCTCGTAAGTCTTTTCCGTAATTAATGAGGTCATCTTTGCTTTTAATTTCAGCTGAATAGAGTGCCTCCAGTTCATGAATATTGGGTTTTGCCAGCAGAGGATGCTTGTCTAGCGAATCCATCAATTCCTTACCTGTTGTATCTATAACAAAGGAGGCCTTCCTTTCTGCAATGTGCTTAATGAGTGTCTGGTAAAAATCAGCTGGCAGACTAGCAGGTTTGCTTCCTGAGAGAATGACTACATCATCAGCATTTAAGTTGTCCATCTGTTTAATTAACGCTTCCTGTTTATCTGCATCGACGTGAGGACCAGCCCCATTGATTTCTGTTTCTGATGTGCCTTTTATTTTCACATTAATACGTGTGTCGTCCTCTACCTTTACAAATTGTGTCTCGATTGCGTTAGCTGCAAGCTTACTGTTTATGAATTCACCTGTAAAACCACCGAGAAAGCCTAACGCTACCGATTTTTTGTCCAGTTCTTTTAAAATGCGTGAAACATTTATGCCTTTACCACCAGGGAATTTGTCGTTTTTATCAAATCGGTTTAATTCTCCCAGTTTCACTTCATCGGTTGGGTAGATGACATAATCGATTGACGGATTAAGTGTTACTGTATAAATCATTTGCTCACCTCTATAACTTTCGTTAATTCTGCTATTTTTTTTGATAAGGGGGTTGAATCATTTGTTATAATCGTACAGTCATCAACATCGGCAACTTTAACAAAGCTGACTTCTCCCAGCTTAGACTGATCTGCTAAAATATACGTCTCGTTTGAGTGTTCAATTGCTTTTTGTTTGACGGATGCTTCTTCAATATCGGGAGTAGTTAAACCATAGTAGGGATCCACTCCGTTCATTCCCATAAAAGCTTTTGAGAAATGCAAGCTGTCTAACTGCTTTTCTGCAACAGTTCCAATAATGGCCTTCGTTTTTTGTTTAATTTTTCCACCTAATAAAATGGTATCGACTTTATTATCTGTCAAAAGCTCGGCGTGGGGTACGCCATTGGTCACCACAGTTATATTTTTATCTGCCAATAACGGAATCATTGCAAAGGTCGTTGATCCAGCATCTAAATAAATCACATCATAATCATCCACTAAAGCAGCCGCATACTGGCCAATCCGTTCTTTTTCATGAGTGTTTTTGACTGTTTTATCTTCCATTGATGCTTCGGTCATTGCCTTGCGTTTCTTTCTCGCACCACCATGAATGCGTACGAGCTTGTTTTGTTCTTCCAAAGCAGTCAAATCACGTCGGATAGTCGATTCTGAATGGTTTAGCTCCGCTACCAAGTTCTGTATGGTCACCGTATCTTTTTGCTCAAGCTGATTCAAAATATAACTATACCTATCTTCTGTAAGCACTTTCTTCACCTCTTCACATGAATTTTATCACGATAGATAAAAACAATCAATCATTTTCTTTCGAAAACAGTCATTTTCTTTCATTTGTTTCCTGCCTAATAAAAATGACCGGCACATAGTTATTTATGCGCCGGCCTAATCCTGTAATTTTCACTTCATTTAATAAATTACTGCACCTATCGCCATGAGTATGCAGGATACAACGAAGAGTATGCCTAGAAGTTTTGCGGTGAACCGCCACCAGGTGGACAGCTCAACCCCAGCGATTGCCAGGGCCCCCATGACCACACCGAATGTCGGGTTGACCAGGTTGACAATACCACTGGCTGACTGGAAGGCTGTGACTACTATATGCTGAGCCACACCAACAAAGCTTCCAAGTGGGCCCATTATGCCCATTGTGGCTGCCGCCAGTCCTGAAGTTGAAGGGATTAAGAATGACATGGGAATATAGAATACATAAGTGAATATTGAGAATAGAACAGGTGAGAGCCCGTCCAACATCCGCTCACCGAAATTCAAAATTGTAGCTGTAATCATCCCTTCATTCATAATGACCTGAATCCCTCTGGCTACTGCTACAATCAAGGCAACACTCAACAAATCCTTGGCTCCCTCTACAAAGCCAGATACAATTTCCTTTTCAGGCAGCCGGTATACTAGACCGATAATGACGGCCATCATAAAGAACAGCATGGTGATTTCCATGAAATACCAGTCGCCCAGTGGAATCATCTGCTGGCCGAGAAGTGTTCCAATAACTGGGAGTCCCATGAGTGTCTCGTTAATCGTTTCAAAGAATGTCCAGTCTTCATTCAGCAGCGTCCATGGGACTAAGCCCAGCACCATGATAACGAAGGCAAGCGCAAAGAGTAGCAGGACAATTTTCTGTCTGCCTGTCAGTTTCTCGTTTGTCTCTTTCAGCTTGAATTTTTCTTTGTTCTTTTCGTAATCTTTATAAACGAGTGATTTTTCCGGATTCTTTTGAACTTTCACAGCATAACGGTATACATACAAAGTAGCAATGACATACGATATCGCAAAAAAGGCGAGTCTTAACCCAATGCCTTCACCTGGACTGATACCAACTGCCTGTGAAGCGACACCTGTAGCAAAAGGATTAACAGTAGACCCTAAAACCCCGACTCCTGCACCAAGAAGTATAATACCCACGGCAACGAGTACATCAAAGCCTACTGCGACCATCACAGGGATAATCAAAGGATAAAAAGCAATGGTTTCTTCCGCCATTCCGTAAGTGGAGCCGCCTAAAGCAAAAATAAACATCAATAGAGGAATCAGAAACTTCTCTCTGCCTCTGTTAGCGTTTACAATTTGAGCAATACCTGTATCAAGCGCTCCTGTTTTATTAACGACGCCAAGGAAGCCACCGACTACTAAAATGAATAACGACACTTCAATAGCTCCTGGCGTCCCTTCTGTTCCCAGCATCCCTTTTACTGGGGCCATGAAAATGTCCCAAATCCCTTGCGGATGCTGTTCGGCATAGGAGAATGATCCTGCGATTATATTCCCTGCTTCGTCCACTTCATAACTTCCAGCGGGAACGAACCAGGTAAGGATGGACATAAATACAATAATAATAAATAAAATGGTAAATGAGGTAGGCATGGACTGCAATTTTTTCTTAATATTACTGCTCATCTTCACTCCTCCTTAATTAGATAGGCTTAACTACTCGTGATAATCGTCCCTCCTTTTTCGTTTATAACAGCCTGGATGTTTTCCAATGATGTAATGACTGCCTTGCCAGCTGGATTGGCCTCGACAAAGCTCACAGCTGCTTCAACTTTAGGCAGCATACTGCCTGGTAAAAACTGCTTCTCGTGGATATATTGTTTCATGTCTTCAACCGACACTTCTTCAAGCTTTTTCTCATCGGGCTTCTGATAATTAATCAGGACGTTTTCTACGCCTGTCAGAATGACGAGTAGGTCCGCTTTCAGACTGGCTGCGAGGGTTTGAGAAGCGAAATCTTTGTCAATCACCGCTTCAACACCTTTGAATTGGCTATGCTCGTCTTTTATTAAAGCGACACCGCCGCCTCCCACTGTGATAGGAATGACACCCTGGTTAACGAGCATATCAACTACATTGACTTCTTTAACCTTTACGGGCCTTGGGGACGGAACGACTTTACGCCAGCCTCTACCTGCATCTTCTATAAATGTAGCGTCAGTGTTTTGCATCTCCGCTTCCGCCTCTTCTTTGCTTAAAAATGGCCCAATAGGTTTTGTCGGGTGTCTGAAAGCTGGGTCACTTTCTGAGACTTCCACTAGTGTAACGAGGGAAACAACTTCTTTCGTTAAGCCGCGTTTGTGGATTGCTTTGGATAGTGCCAGTTGGAGCCAGTAGCCGATACTGCCTTGTGTCATAGCCACACAGGTATCCAACCGCATAGCTGGATTTTTCGGTGTATCTGCCGCTGACTGCTGAAGCAGCAGATTCCCTACTTGAGGACCGTTCCCATGTGTCACGATGATGTCGTCTCCATTTTCCACAAATTGAACAATGTATTCTGCTGTGCGTTCCAATGCCTGTTTCTGAGCTTCTGCTGAAGCGTCCGTGGTTAAAATAGCATTTCCTCCGAGCGCAATGACAATTTTACGATTAGACAATCCCATCACTCGCTTTCTGAATAATGTCAATCAAACTATTATTCTGATACCTCATGGCTGGCTTGCCTTAGACTTTTGGTATAAATAAATTGCCTAAAGTAGCGGCCATAATGGCTTTAATCGAATGCATGCGGTTCTCAGCCTGATCAAAGTGTCTGGCGTGGCTGCTTCGGAATGCTTCATCTGTTATTTCCATTTCGGACACACCAAATTTACTCTCCACCATTTTGCCGTACTCTGTTTCTGTATCGTGGAAAGCAGGCAGACAGTGCAGCAGAATCGTATCGTCTTTTCCAGTGGCGCGAATCATATCCATATTGACCTGATAAGGCGTCAATAAGTTGATTCGCTCTTCAAATTTATCTTCTTCGCCCATGGACACCCACACATCTGCGTATAACGCATCCGCATCCTTCACACCTTCACTCACATCATCAGTAATCAGTATGCTACTGCCCGATGTTTTGCCGTACTCTTTCGCCATTTCGACCAGGTCGTCATCCGGGAAAAGGGATTTCGGGGTGACGATGTGGACGTTGACTCCCAGTATCGCTCCTGTGACGAGCAAACTGTTTGCTACATTATTGCGACCGTCTCCGGTATAAACTAGCGTCAGTCCTTCCAGTTTTCCAAAATTTTCTTTCAGTGTCATGTAATCAGCTATCATTTGAGTTGGATGCCACTGATCGGTCAGTCCGTTCCATACCGGTACACCTGAATGTTCTGCGAGCAGCTCGACGTTTTTCTGCAAGAACCCTCTGAATTCAATCCCATCGAACATGCGCCCCAATACTTTTGCTGTATCTTCTACAGATTCTTTATTGCCAATCTGAATATCGTTTTTGCCCAGATACTCAGGAAAAGCTCCTAAGTCATTCGCTGCTACTGTAAAAGCCGCACGGGTACGCGTAGATGCTTTCTCGAATATGAGGGCAATATTCTTGCCTTCCAGATAACGGTGAGGGATGCCTTTTGCTTTCAGCTCCTTTAAATGAATAGAGAAGTCGATAAAATACATCAGTTCCTCTTTAGTAAAGTCTTTTTCCGCCAGCAGGCTTCGTCCTTGAAAAACATTGTGCATGGTTTGTCCTCCTTAAGGTAAATGATTAGTGTCCATCCATCCTACTTTTTAAATAACCTAATGCTGTTCTACATCTTTACGGACTAACGGCATACTCATACACCGTGGACCGCCTCTTCCTCTTGAGAGTTCACTTGAAGGGACTTCGATAACTTTTATGCCATTGTCCCGCATCAGCTGATTCGAAACATAGTTACGGTCATAGGTAATGACGACTCCCGGAGCAATAGCCAGGGTATTCGATCCGTCACTCCATTGTTCTCTAGGTGCCGCAATAACGTCTCCGCCGCCACATTGAATAAGGTTCAGCGAATCAACATTGAGAGCCTTCTTCAGTACTTTCTGCAAATCAGTTTCGTGGGTGATGCTGAAACTGTCTGAGTCCTGCTTCCGTTCCAGAACATAGGTGTCGATTGACCCGTCCAGTCTTAAAATACCCGGGTGAATTGTGAATGCGTTTCTGTCTATCATGGTAAATACGGTATCCAGGTGCATCATTTCGCGCACATCAGGAATTTTAATAGCCAGGATAGTATCAAAAGAGCTGTTCTTTTTGAAGAGAGAATGCGCCAGTTCCTCGATGGCTTTTGGTTGAGTACGCTGAGAAATACCAATGGCCAGTACTTTATCTGTTAAAACCAGCTCATCGCCGCCTTCCATGAAGGTATCTGACTTGCGGTCACGCCACATCTCAATCCCCTCACCTTTGAAGCGTGGATGATAGCGGAATATAGTTTCCGTAAAGAGAGTCTCGCGACGTCTGGCTTTAAACGTCATGGTATTGATGGTCACACCATTTCCCATAGCAGCTGCCGGGTCGCGTGTAAAATAGAGGTTCGGCATCGGATCCATGTAAAAGGGGTAGTCTTCTGTATCAACGATATCAGCCAGATGTCTGGATTCCACCTCGATTGCGGTTTTTCTAACTCCGGCCATAATCGTTTCAACCATATCCAGAGTTTCTTTAGACAGCAGGTAAGCTTTCAGGGCAGCCGCAACGGTTTCTGATTGCATCTCTGATTCCTTCAGCATTCTATCTACAAATTCCTCTTTGATATCTGCGGCATCAATTGCTTCTGCGGTAAGTTTTTCCAAGTAAACAACTTCCACACCATTTTCTCTCAATACATCTGCAAACTGATCGTGTTCTTTCTGAATTACCGGCAGATGTGGGATTTCATCAAAAAGCAGGCGCTCCATACTGGCAGGCGTTAAATTCTCTACTTCCTTCCCTGGCCTTTTCAGCAATACTGTTTTAAGTTCACCTATTTCCGAGAATACATGAACAGGTTTTTCAGCAGCTCTTCTCGGCTCATTAGCAGCCTCACTCCGTTTTGATTTCATCATATTTCCTCCTTTGTATTTTTCACCTCCATGATAACACTTTCACAAACCTATTGGAAATTTATGCACTCGATAAGGGGTAAATGAGTTAAATACAGCATAACATTATAAAACGTGTATAAATATTTGTTGATACTTTACCCTGCCTGCACCGAGCAGACTAGATGGTTGTTTATTGCTGCTTTTATTCTTATGTATACCAAAAACATTCATTTACTGTATTTAATTTAGAGGCTGATTCCATTCATGTAAAAAAGGTGTTAATAGAAGCCTGGTTATCTGATTTAAAAAAAATGAGAACTTGCCTTTACTTATGATTAAATTGTTGTTAAGATTATATAGAAAATTACATAACTATTTTATGGATGAGGCGCAAAAATCATCAGTACCTATTAGTTGAAGACCTGTAAGTCTGATAGGGAAAGGGAAATTTGCCGAAACACGTTAGACTTTACAGAGACTGGCGCGTTGGGCTGTATGTGAACAATATACAGACTGCCGTATGGCTTTTTGCTTAACGGAGTGCTTCCACTTGTGACTATACTTTTTGGAACAAGTCGGCATTCCCGGCTTGTTTTTTGTTTATCTAAAAACAAGAGCAGCCCGTCTTTAAAACTCAGATAGTTAAAAAGGAGTCGCTATGAAAAGAAGTGTATTGAAATTTGGAGGATCAAGCGTTGCTGATTTTCTGAAAATTAAGAATATTGCTGAACATCTTAAAACTAGGATTGAACAGGACGAACAGTTAGTAGTTGTTGTATCTGCCATGGGGAAAACTACCGATAACCTCCTTCAATCCGTCAATGAGTTGACAAAGCGTCCTAATGATAAGGACTTGGCTATGCTATTAACGACTGGCGAGCAGCAGACAATCTCATTTTTGTCCATGGCCCTTAATGATTTGGATGTCAGAGCCAAACCGCTGACAGGTTATCAGGCCGGTATCGAGACCATCGGCAAACACATGAAGAGTAAAATATCTTCCATTAAAACCGAGGTCTTTAATAATTTGTTCGAAGAGCATGATATCGTTATTGTGGCCGGCTTCCAGGGATTCAATAAAGAAGGCGAACTGACCACTCTTGGTCGCGGCGGTTCGGATACGACAGCCGTGGCTATCGCATCAGCTCTGGATTGTCCCTGTGAAATCTACACCGATGTCACAGGTGTCTTCTCCACCGATCCGCGCATCTTCCCTGAAGCCAAACGATGGAACACGGTATCTTTTGAAGAAATGATGGAGATGGCTGCCCTGGGTGCCGGTGTACTCGAGACAAGAAGTGTGGAGCTGGCAAACAATAACAGCATCCCTATCTATTTAGCTAAAACATTATCAACAGAGAGAGGAACATGGATTGTGCCAAATGATCAGATACTCGAACGCAAAGCTGTGACTGGGGTCGCTTTAGATAAGGAAATGGCTCACGTCACCATTACATTTCCACATGAAAGTCAGGGGTTTTTAAAGCAGTTATTTGTTAAACTGGAAGAAGCAGAGATTAATATTGATATGATTTCTCACATTCAGAATCAGGACGGTCTGCAGCTGTCTTTCACCTTCAAGGAGTCTGACGAAAGAGATTTAAACGGGCTTTTTGCTTCCCTGAAAGCAGACTACCCGGATTTGTATGTCAAAATTGAAAGCACCTACTGCAAAGTTTCTGTCATAGGTGCCGGAATGAGAGACATGACCGGTATTGCGTCAAAAATTTTCAAAACACTGCTTGATGCGTCCATCCCCTTTTACCAGGTCACCACATCTGAAATCAGTGTCTCCTATGTCATCGATGCAGAAAACGGTGAAGATGCTACACGTCTGCTCTGTCAGACCTTTGATTTATAAATGCAGGAAACTACTCATACAGAAAGGAATTTTTACATGACCTCCATTGCACTAGTCGGGTCCACAGGTTTAGTCGGACAAACGATGCTACAGCTTCTTGATGAAGAAGCGATTCCGTTTGACTCCCTTACCCTCTTCTCTTCAGCTCGTTCAGCTGGAAAGGAAATTACGCTTAAAGGTAACAGCTATATAGTAGAAGAACTGACCGAGGATAAAGTCAGAAACAGTCAGTTTGATTACGTACTCATGTCCGCTGGCGGCGGCATCAGTCAGCAGTTCGCGCCTTTATTTGAAGAAACAGGAGCGGTTGTCATTGATAATTCAAGCGCCTGGCGCATGGATCCGGCAATCGACTTGATTGTACCCGAAGTGAACAAGCCGTCGCTTAAACGTCGCATCATAGCGAATCCGAACTGTTCAACTATTCAGTCGGTTGTCCCCTTGAAGCCGCTTGCTGAAAAGTATGGATTGACCCGCGTCGCTTATACAACCTATCAGTCTGTCTCCGGTTCCGGCTGGAAAGGAATCGAAGATCTGGACAGAGGTGAAAAAGGCGAAGCGCCTCAAAATTACAATAAGCCAATTTACCATAATGTCATCCCGCAAATTGATGTCTTTATGGAAGACGGCTACACTAAAGAAGAACAGAAAATGATTCATGAGACTCAGAAAATCCTGAATCAGCCTGATCTGGCTGTCACTGCCACATGTGTAAGAGTCCCCGTGCCTCATGCTCATGCTGTTGCGGTCAATTTCACGTTAAAGGAGAGCCCATCAGTAGAAGAACTGAGAGAGCTGCTAGGAAGCTTCCCAAATATCATTGTCCAGGATGACCCTGAACATGAAGTATATCCAACGCCAATCGAAGCCGCTCATAAAAAAGGCGTGTACGTCGGACGCATTCGTCGCGACCCGAGCCTGCCAAACAGTTACCACCTCTGGTCAGTGAGTGACAACATCTTAAAAGGCGCGGCCTGGAACGCTGTCCAAATTCTTAACCAACTACTTGAAGGAAAGGATGTCAACTAATATGACCCGATTATTTACCGGAGCTGCCGCTGCAGTAACGACACCATTCAAAAACGAAGAGGTAGACTATAACGCTTTTCGTAAGCATTTAACTTTTTTGAAAAACAATCAGATTCAGTCATTTGTCGTCAATGGAACAACCGGCGAATCTTCCACTTTAACGTCTGAAGAGAAAGCAAAACTGCTGAAAATCGCTGTTGAAGTCGCTGATGGAGATATCTCAGTGATTGCCGGAACTGGATCGAATAATACTGCTCAGACCATCGCTGCATCAAAAGAAGCAGAAGCGTTGGGAGTTGATGGTCTACTTGTGATTACCCCTTACTACAATAAGACAAGCCAAAAAGGTCTGCTGGCCCACTTTAATGCAATTGCCGATGCTGTATCCCTTCCAGTTATGCTATATGACGTGCCTTCTCGAACCGGTATGTCAATTGAACCGGCCACATTGAAGGAACTGGCTCAGCATCCAAATATTGTTGCGCTGAAAGACGCTACCGGTGACTTGGCACATTTCAGTCGCCTGCAGGCTGTCGTCGATGACAGTTTCTCCTTCTACAGCGGGAACGACGACCTCGCCCTGCCATACTTTGCCCAAGGCGGACACGGAATCATTTCAGTCCTGGCTAATGCTCTGCCTGAAGCATACCAGCAGATGTACACTCATGCCCTGTCTGAACCGTCAGTTGCTCTTGGCATTCACCGTAAGCTGTTTCCTCTAGTTGACGCACTAGGCATGGATGTTAATCCGATTCCTATCAAGGCACTCGTAAGCCATTTAGGCTACGGTAACTACAGTTTGAGACTGCCTCTCGTCTCTCTTGAAAAAGAAGAGGTTTCCCAACTGACCGACTTGCTTGATTCCATTAGAAAGGAAGGATAATATGAGGATATTGCTCGTAGGCTATGGCGCAATGAACAAACGTGTCGCTGCCCTGGCAGAAGAAAAAGGCCATTCTATCGAAGGCGTTGTGACTCCTGATAAAGACGGCTGTCCTTATCCGGTCTATTCTTCCTTCAGTTCAAACCTTCCCGAAGCGGATTGTGTCATTGACTTTTCCCACCCTGAATTGACCAAGTCTCTCTTACGTTCAGATTATAACCATCCAATGGTTATCGCGACAACGGGTGAAAAAGACACGCTGCTTGAACTCATGGAAGATAAAGCGACACAGACTTCCGTCTTCTTCAGTGCCAATATGAGTTACGGCGTGCACATCGTCACAGAACTTCTGGAACATATTGCACCACTGATGGACAATTATGATATTGAGATGATTGAAAAGCACCACAATCAGAAAATTGATGCGCCGAGCGGGACATTAATCAAACTGCTGGACGCTATTAAGGCTAACGGACGTTCGGATGCCGAGGAAGTGTACGACCGCAGCAAGACTGACCAGAAACGTGAGAAAAAAGAAATTGGTGTGTCCACTATCCGCGGCGGCACCATCGTTGGAGAACATGAAGTGCTGTTCGCCGGCCTCGATGAAGTCATATCCATCAAGCACACAGCTCAGTCAAAAGACATTTTTGCCAATGGAGCGCTGAATGCTGCTGAAAAACTGATAACAAAAAATAACGGATTTTATACGTATTCTAACTTAGGAGTGTAATGATGAAAAACTTTAAAGCAGAAGAAATTATTCAATATATTAGCGAATCGAACAAAACGACCCCTCTAAAAATCTATGTGAACACCAACCTGAAAAAGGACGACTTCCCCAGCACATTTAAAGTATTTGGAGCTGAAGGCAGCTACACTATCTTTGCCGATTTAAATGACTGGCAGCCCTTTTACGATGCCAACAGCAATGACCTGACTGATCTGGTTATCGAGCAGGACAGACGCAACTCAGCGATTCCCTTGCTGGATGCTACGCGTGTCAACGCCCGTATTGAACCGGGATCCTTTATCCGTGAACATGCCGTCATCGAAAAAAATGCCGTCATTATGATGGGTGCCGTTATTAATATCGGTGCTGTCGTAGGCGAAGGAACAATGATTGACATGGGCGCCATCCTCGGTGGCCGTGCCATAACCGGAAAAAATGTCCACGTTGGTGCCGGTGCGGTATTGTCCGGTGTCATTGAACCGGCCAGCGCTAAACCAGTAGTGATTGAAGACAATGTTCTGATTGGAGCAAATGCCGTTGTACTTGAAGGTGTGACCGTCAAAAAAGGCTCTGTTGTGGCTGCCGGTGCCATTGTCACAGAAGATGTACCGGAAAATACAGTTGTTGCCGGCGTTCCTGCCCGCAAAATTAAACAGACAAGCGAAGTCGAGTCCGAAAAAGTGGCAATCATTTCCGCATTAAGACAATTAAACGATTAAAATTAATGACTAACTAAACTTCTGGAGGTACACATGACTGATTTACTTGAACGCTTGACGACGCATAGACAAACCCTGCATCAAATACCTGAGCTGTCTTTCGAAGAATTCAAAACAGCTGATTATATTCGCAGCGAGCTCGATAAACTGGGAATAGACTACTTTACTCCTTTGGATACCGCTACGATTGTAGTCTTTGAAGGGTCTGATCCTGGTTCAGAAACTATTGGATTCAGAGCGGATATTGATGCTTTGCCAATTGAGGAAGAAACCGGTCTTCCCTTTTCTTCTAAACACGAAGGCAGGATGCACGCTTGCGGTCACGATGGTCACACGTCTATTCTGCTGACTTTTGCGTCTCTGGTAAAGGATTTATTTGATCAGAACCAGCTCAAGAAGAATGTCATGCTGATTTTTCAGCCTTCAGAAGAATCCAACGCCGGTGCTGATGCTGTCATCAAAAGTTTCCCTTTTGAAGAATATAATGTTACACATATTTATGGTCTACATTTGGGACCGGATGTGCCTGAAGGACAATTGGCAACACGACCAGGTTTTCTCATGGCGAGCGCAACGGAATACCGCATTAAAGTGAAAGGTCTCTCTGCACACGTCGCCCAGAAAGACCAGGGGCATAGTGCCTTAGGCGCAGTGAATCACATCGCCACTCAACTGGCACAAGTCCAGCAGTATTTTCTTGATGGTCTGCATCATAACATCCTGCACATTGGAAAACTGTCAGCCGGTGAAGCAATAAATACTGTGGCATCGAACGGTTATATTGAAGGAACTATTCGTACCTATGTACCGGAAGATCTGGAAAAGATAAAGGATAAGCTGACGGACATCATTTATTCAGCAGACACCCTGTACGGAACGACATCGGAACTGATTGTCGCAAAGGGGTACCCCGCTGTTTATAATGATGTAAGTCTTTTGGATAGTGTAGAGAAAAGTGCAGATAAAGCTGATTTGTCCGTAGACATCCTCAAAGAACCCTATTTATTCGGTGAAGATTTTTCCTTTTATTCATCTTTAGCGAAGACAAACTTTTCTTTCCTTGGGGTCAGAAATGAGGAAAAAGGGCATATCCACGGACTCCATACCGCCTTGTTCAATTTTGACGAGCGCAATCTGGTCAGAGGCGTTAAGTATTACCAGTCTATTCTTGAAACGTTAGGAGCTTGTTCATGACAGCTACATTCATCAGAAATCACCGTCGACTGACTGAACAGGCTTTATCTATACAGGAAAAAGTCGATACCATTGCCATTGTAAAAAACGATGCCTATAATTTTGGCCTTTACGAGACCTATACTGCTTTCCATAAAGCGGGCATTCGTTCTTTTGCAACGACCAACTTAAAAGAAGCAAAGCAATTGAGGTCCTATGATTCAGACATTATGGTTCTTCTGTTGGATCCAAACACGGCATTTGAAGAATTGAAAGAGCACCAGATTACGCTTTCCTTGCCCTCTTACTCTTTTTATGAACAGTACAAGGAGGAACTCAAAGGGCTGCAGGTTCAGCTCGTCTTCAGAAATGATTTAAACCGTCTCGGCTTTACCGATTCGTCTCGCATGGCTGCTGTTCTGGATGACCCTTCTATTGAAGTCAATGGTCTATGGACACATTTCGCTTATGCTGACGACTTTGAGACCAACCGCCATGAAAAAGAAATCACTAACTGGCTGAAAGTATTAGATGATCTGGAACCTTATCTCTCCGGCTTGACTTACATTCATGCTCAAAACAGTGCTTCTTATATGACTAACGGCCTAATGGACAAGCATACCCATATCAGGGGCGGCGTTGTTTTATATGGAACCCGACCTTACGTAGGTAATCTCGATTCGGATTTAGCCAGACAAACGGTTGAAGTCACTGCCAACGTAATTGAACTGACCGACATCAAAGCCGGTCAGTCTGCCGGTTATTCAGCCGCCTTTACAGCTGAAAAGGATACACGACTGGCTGTATGCGATATCGGGTACGGCAATGGTCTTATTCTGGCCCGTAAACAGTTCCCTGTCATAATAAATGACCAGCACTATCCTATTCGTGTCATGATGATGAGTCATCTACTCGTGGAAGTCGATCAGTCTGTCTCAATCGGAGATACGGTCAGTTTATATAACGACCAGCTCCGCTTCGATGAGTTTACAGAAAAAGGTATTGGGTCATTTTCTCAGCAAATGGCCGCTTTTAACCGAGAAACCTTTACGCAAGTAGATATCACTTAAAAAGTTCTCAGCTTAACTGCTTTAAACAGATAATTGTTAACCTTTTAATCAGAATAATAAACAGCTAAAAAATGCATTCCTACCCTTCCTCAAACTGGAAGGAATCTGGGAATGCATTTTTTGTATGCAAATAAGCTTAAAACTGAGTATTTTGACGAAAGAATGGCAAAATTCTAAAAACAGTCTAATAAAAACGTTAGATTGTGAAAAATGGTGTAAAATAAAAAAGATGTGTGATACAATGAGTGTGCCAAATGAAACGCTTACAAAAACAAAGCAATTATTTCAAACTCTTATATTGTGAAAAATAAAACTTAAGGAGTGAGTCTGGTGATTACAACAGTGAGTTTTCTTCTCTTTTCACTTGTTGCCCTCTATTTATCCCAATCCTTCGTTACCGGAAACTTAGAAAATTTGAATAGCTTCATTCTAATAGCTGTGATTTTGTCCGGAGTCTTTCTCGTTCTCCAGCTGAAAAAAGAATGGGGCTGCCTAAAATGTAAAATCAAAAAGAATGTTTATTCTTTAGATAAACATAATGGATTAACTATTCTGGCACTCGTAATCGGAGCATTTATAACCTTCTACCTTAACCATTCAATTGGTCTTGGAGGTGTGCTGGCTTCAGCAGCTGTAGGGTTGATCGGGGCTTGGACCTTTAAATCTTATGCTGCAGCAATTTATTGTGGTTCCTTCATCGGAATGGCTTGCAGTCAAATTTTTAATAATCCTCTTTATTTACTGGTCGCCAGTCTGATTTCAGGGTTAGTGTTCGTCTTGTCCGTTCATATGTTTGTCGGTTTCGGTGGCAAACTCGGCTTTACGGCCTTTATCGGAACATTTCTGGCTTCGCATATCTTTCAGACACCTTTACGGACAATCGACCCCTTGCCGGGCAATCGTTATCTGATGGTTTTCCTTTTTGCAATTTTAGCAGGCATGGCCACTTATATGTTACAGCGAACTGTCGATATGGATGCTGTATCAGCCTCGGCCCTCGTTGGGCTTGTATTTGCGGTCGTTTATCCTGACCCTACAAACGTCGTGGTGGTCGCAGCTTTCTGTGCCACCTTTACTGGAATGGTCTCATACAATCGTGTGAAAACATATGGCGAAATGTTTTTCCTTAGTGTGTTGACCGGCGTGTTGTTTATCGCAGCTTTCTCACTCTTTGATGGATCTGGAGGAAAGCTGGGGTCAATCGCCTTCTTGACGACTGTCAGCGGTATAGGCATGATGGATTTCTTGCGGACGGTCAAAAGGAAAATTAACGGTACTCAAAAAAGCACGCTGACAATAGAAAACTAAAATCCTACGGCATTAAAAAGACCTCTGACATTTTACATAGTCAGAGGTCTTTCATTTTGAAGAAATTAGCTTAACGCTTTAGTTAGTACAGGTACTACCTGTTTCTTACGTGAGACGACACCTTCCAGAAGCAACGTATCTTCAACAATATCTTTATCGAATGCTTCCGCTACTTTCTGGCGGTCGTTTCCGTGTACAAGAGCTACGGAGTCGCTTTCCAGAACGTTTGTGATGACGAGAAGGAATAAATCATAGCTGTTCGCTTCACTCTGCTTATCCATTTCTGACAGTAGTTCATCTTTTCTATCCAGAACTTCCTGAACATCCACGACATTCACTTGCCCAATGCGGACGTTATACTCACCCATAGGGAAATTTTTCGCGTCGGCATTCAGAATCTGATCAGCTGATTTGTCGCTTGTGTTGGTTCCCGCTTTCAGCAGGTCTTTCCCATATGATTCGAGGTCAACCCCTGCAATATCAGCCAGTTCGCGCGCTGCATCTTCGTCTTCCTTCGTGCAGGTAGGCGACTTCAGCAGAAGAGTGTCTGAAATAATAGCTGACAGCATCAGCCCGGCTATATTTTTAGGAATCCCAACATTGTTCTCTTTAAATAACTTTAAAATGATTGTATTTGTGCATCCAACAGGTTCCGCACGGTAATATAATGGGTTTGAAGTCTGGAAGTTAGCAATACGGTGATGATCAACTACAGCCAGAACCTCCACTTGATCTATGTCAGAGACGCTCTGCTGTGCTTCGTTATGGTCAACCAGCATCACTTCATCCGCTTCGTCAGCAATGGCTGTAACGACTCTTGGGTTATCCGCATTAAAATAATCCAGCGCAAACTGAGTCTCGTCAGTCGCTTCTCCGAGGGCTACCGGCTCGGTTGTTTTACCTAGTTCATTTTGCAGGTATGAGAAACTGATAGCCGATGTGATGGCATCTGTATCTGGGCTTTGATGACCAAAAATTAGTATTTTACTCACTGTCATTCTCCTTTGTAATTACTGTCATTACTACTAGAATATAGGAATTTCTCTTAAAATTCAATCACTGTGATGATTTGATTTACACAAGACTTAATGTAAGTCCAATTAGAAAATATTTCTTAAATGTATTATCAAATAGATTGAAATTGAGAAGAATACCTGAGTGCTGTTAATCGTACTTCGTTTATTTTTGTGTTGCTGAAGTACGATTAACTACCCTTTAATCATACTTCAGCGCTCTTATAAATTCCGAAGTATGATTAAGTTACGATAATCATACTTTAATTATAATATTGCCGTTGAACGATGATTAACTAGCTGATAATCATCGTTCATTCCCTTATTAATCTGCGAAGTACGATTAACTGCTGAAGACGCCAACCATCCCTTCCAAGTAAAAAGACCTTTACCTTTATATTACTCCAAAGGTAAAGGTCTTACTAACTTAGACTGTCTGATTTTGGTACAGATGGGTTTTCAATATCCGATTAGCATTTTCAACCCGTTCAGCTGTTGGCGGATCGATATCCTCCAGCTTATAGGGGATGCCCAGTTCTTTATACTTGTAAACACCCAGTTTATGGTAAGGAAGAACTTCAACTTTTTCGACACTTTTCAGCTCACTGATAAAGTCGCTCAACTTCTGCAAGTGTTCATCATAGTCGGATCGCTCCGGCACTAGAACATGTCTCAGCCACATAGGCGTATTAATCTCAGACAGGTAGTTTGCCATGTCCAAAATACTGGTATTTGGATGCATGGTGTACTTTTTGTGGATGTCATTGTCAATGTGTTTGATATCCATTAACACTAAGTCGGTATAGCTCATCAGTTCCTCGAAACGGCTGAAGAACGGCTGGTCATAAGTGAACGGCTGTCCGCAGGTATCAAGAGACAGATGCACACCTTCCGCTTTGGCCAGTTTAAAGAATTCAATCAGAAAATCGATTTGCAGTAGTGGTTCACCACCACTGACTGTGATGCCGCCTTCTTCACCCCAGTAGTCTCTATAATCCAACGCTTTTTCAAGCAGTTCTTCTGGTGTGTACGGGGTTCCGCCCCCCACACTCCATGTATCGGGGTTATGACAGAACTCACAGCGCATACGGCACCCCTGCATAAAGACGATGAAGCGGATACCCGGACCATCTACTGATCCAAAACTTTCTGTTGAGTGTACGTATCCTACTGTTGATTCTGTCATTACTGTTCCCCCTAGTGGTATTTGAAAATCTAAAGTCTAGTTACTTACATGCTGTCGTGGAATGTTCTACTTAAGACATCCATCTGCTGTTCTTTCGTCAGTTTGATGAAGTTAACGGCGTATCCGGAAACGCGGATAGTCAGCTGTGGATACTCTTCTGGATGCTTCATGGCATCTTCCAGTGTCTCACGGTTCAAGGCGTTAACGTTCAAGTGGTGTCCGCCTTTTCTGACATAACCGTCCAGCATTGCTGACAGGTTGCGTTTTTGTGTGTCTTCTTCTTTTCCTAAAGCTTTCGGTACGATTGAGAAGGTGTTGGAAATACCGTCAAGTGATTCTTTGTACGGTAGTTTTGCAACGGAGTTCAAGCTTGCCAGAGCACCATTTGTATCTCTTCCGTGTAATGGATTCGCTCCTGGAGCAAACGGTACACCTGCACGACGACCATCTGGAGTATTACCTGTCTTCTTACCGTATACCACGTTTGAAGTGATAGTCAGGATAGATGTCGTATGCATTGCATTTCTGTAAGTTGGGTGTTTTCTGACTTTACCCATGAACTTCTTAAGCAAGTCGATAGCAATGTCGTCAGCGCGGTCATCATTGTTACCGTATTTTGGATAGTCGCCTTCGATTTCATAGTCAACAACCAAACCTGTTTCATCACGGATTGCCTTAACTTTTGCGTATTTAATGGCTGAAAGTGAGTCCACTGTTACTGAGAAGCCAGCAATACCAGTAGCCATTGTACGAGCAACTTCTGAATCATGCAGCGCCATTTCAACACTCTCATAGCTGTACTTGTCGTGCATGTAGTGAATAATATTCAGTGTATTGATGTACATGCCAGACAACCAGTCCAGAATATCATCATATTTTTCCATTACTTCATCGTAATCAAGAACATCTGACGTAATAGGACGGAACTTAGGTCCAACCTGTTTCTTGGACATTTCGTCTACGCCACCGTTAACAGCATAAAGTAATGCTTTAGCCAAGTTGGCACGAGCTCCGAAGAACTGCATTTGCTTACCGATTGGCATCGCGGACACACAGCAGGCAATACCGTAGTCGTCGCCCCACTCTTCGCGCATGATGTCATCATTTTCGTATTGGACTGCACTACTTTCAATAGATACTTTTGAGCAGTAGTTTTTGAATGCAGATGGTAACTTTGTTGACCAAAGAACAGTCAAGTTCGGTTCAGGTGCAGGTCCCAAGTTTGATAGTGTATTCAGGAAGCGGTAGCTGTTTTTTGTAACCATGTGTCTGCCGTCAATACCGACACCACCGATTACTTCTGTTACCCATGTTGGGTCTCCTGAGAATAATTCGTTGTATTCCGGTGTACGGGCAAACTTAACCAGTCTCAGTTTCATAACGAAGTGATCCACTAATTCCTGAGCTTCTTCTTCAGTAATTGTGCCAGCTTTCAAGTCTCTTTCAATATAAATGTCAAGGAAGGTTGATGTACGGCCAAGAGACATAGCAGCACCGTTCTGTTCTTTAATCGCAGCGAGGTAACCAAGATATAGCCACTGGAAGGCTTCTGTCGCCGTTTTAGCTGGTCTTGAAATGTCAACGCCGTATATATTTCCTAATTCTTTCAACTGGTGCAAGGCCTTAATCTGATCGCTTAGCTCTTCACGGTGACGAATAGTTGCTTCCGTCATCATTGCTGTATCCGATAACGCTTTGTCGTTTTCTTTTTCTTCAATTAGGCGGTCAACCCCATATAATGCTACACGACGATAGTCACCGATAATACGGCCACGACCGTAAGCATCCGGTAAACCGGTAATAATTCCTGTACGACGCGCATCTCTCATTTCCGGAGTATAGGCATTGAATACACCGTCATTATGCGTTTTTCTAAAATCTCTAAATACTTGTGATAGATAAGGATCCACTTCATAGCCATATGACTCAGCTGCTACTTCGCTCATGCGGATACCACCGAACGGCTGAAGCGAACGCTTGAATGGTTTGTCAGTCTGGAAACCTACAATCTTTTCTTTGTCCTCATCCAAGAAAGCTGGGCCATGTGATGTAATGGTAGAAACGACTTGTGTATCCATGTCGAGTACGCCACCGGCTTCTCTTTCTTCCTTATTCAAATCCATAACCTGAGCCCAAAGTGCCTGAGTATTTTCTGTCGGCCCTGCAAGGAATGATTCGTTGCCATCATATGGATTATAATTACTTTGGATAAAGTGTCGGACATCAAGTGATTCTTTCCAGTCTTTCCCTTTAAACCCTTCCCAAACTGATTCAAGTGTCCATTCTTCTGTGCGCTGTTTTTCCATTATTAACTCTCCTTTGTTTTTCACGATTACTTCATGTTCAATATATCACATTAACTCACTTTATACAAGTGAATAAGTGAACATTTAGTGACAAAGGCCCGTTCTGTAAAGGTTTATTCTCTATTGCTCACAATATCACATATCGTCACAAAATAGACACAATTATCGTTTTTTGCAAGCGAATTCACTATGGTACTATGTGTTTGTAAAGAAAAAGAAAACTAATCGAAGCGCTAAGTAGACGGCTTTATGACCGTACAGCCTGTAAAAAGCTGTGACGATATTTTTTTAAAGCTATTTGCTCAACACTTCACATATTTATAGGAGGAACCTATTATGGTAAAAGTACTTGACAAGAAAGCAACTGAAAGAACAGTACAAGAAGACATTGATGTATTGGTCAGTAATGCACAAGAAGCTTTGAATGGAATGTATGAACTCAACCAGGAACAAATTGACACGATTGTTAAAGAAATGGCTCTAGGTGCGCTTGATCAGCATATGCATTTAGCTAAGTTAGCTGTAACTGAAACTGGTCGTGGAGTATACGAAGACAAGATTGTAAAAAACATCTTTGCTTCTGAGTACATCTATCACAGCATTAAGCACGACAAGACTATCGGTGTCATCAATGAAAATGAACACGAAGGAATGGTTGAGATTGCTGAACCAATCGGCGTCATTGCCGGCGTAACTCCAGTGACTAACCCGACGTCTACTACAATTTTCAAGTCACTTATCTCTATTAAAACGGGTAACCCGATTATCTTTGCTTTCCACCCTTCTGCTCAAGAATCAAGTTCTGCAGCAGCAAGAGCCGTTTATGAAGCAGCTGTTAAAGCCGGAGCACCTGAAAATTGTATTCAGTGGATTGAAAAACCTTCTATTGAAGCAACACGAACATTAATGACTCACGATGGTGTAGCAACTATCCTGGCTACTGGCGGTCCTGGAATGGTTAAGTCAGCTTACAGTTCTGGTAAACCTGCCTTGGGTGTTGGTGCTGGTAACGTTCCTTGTTACATTGAAAAAACAGCTAACGTAAAACGTGCTGCCAATGACCTGATTCTTTCAAAAACTTTCGACAACGGTATGATTTGTGCTTCTGAACAAGCTGTTATTGCCGATAAAGAAATTTACGAAGATGTTAAAAAAGAAATGATCGACAACGGTTGTCACTTCTTGACTAAAGACGAAAGAATTCTAGTTGAAAAGTTAATGGTTTCAGAAACAAACCAGCTAAACTCCGATATTGTTGGTCGCTCAGCTTATCAAATCGCTAAGATGGCTAACGTTTCAGTACCGGAAGAAACTAAAATCCTAGTCGCTGAATACCCAGGTGTTGGTAGAGAATACCCGCTTTCAAGAGAAAAATTAAGTCCTGTATTGGCTGCCTTTAAAGTCAAGGATTCTGAAGAAGGAATTAAACGTGCAGAAGAAATGCTTGCTTATGGGGGATTAGGTCACTCAGCAGTTATTCATTCAAACGATGACAATGTCATCAGTGAATTCGACAGACGTCTTAAAGCCGGTCGTCTAATCGTTAATGCCCCATCTTCTCAAGGTGCGATTGGTGATATTTATAATGCTTATCTCCCATCTCTAACTCTAGGATGTGGATCATTTGGAGGGAACTCAGTGTCTACAAACGTCAGCACAATGCACTTAGTAAACGTTAAAAAACGCGCCAAACGAACAAACAATATGCAGTGGTTCAAGATTCCACCAAAAGTCTACTTCGAACGTAACTCTGTACAATACCTGGCTAAAATGCCGGATATCAAGAAAGCGTTCATCGTTACTGACCCTATGATGGTGGAACTGGGATATGTTGACCGTGTTCTGTATCACCTGCGTAACCGTACAGACTACGTTCACTGTGAGATCTTCTCAGACGTTGAAGCAGATCCTTCAAAAGAAACCGTGATGAAAGGTGCCAAAGCCATGGAAGCTTTCCAGCCTGATGTCATCATTGCTCTAGGTGGCGGTTCTCCAATGGATGCCGCTAAAGGTATGTGGCTGTTCTATGAACACCCAGAAACTGATTTCAACGGAATCAAACAAAAGTTCATGGATATCCGCAAACGTGTCTACAAGTATCCAAAACTTGGTGGAAAGAGCCAATTCGTTGCCATTCCGACAACATCTGGTACAGGATCTGAAGTCACTTCTTTCTCAGTTATTACAGATACAGAAAACAACATTAAATACCCACTGGCTGATTACGAGTTGACTCCAGACGTAGCGATTATCGATCCGCAGTTTGTCATGACTGTTCCTAAAGTTGTTACAGCTGATACTGGTATGGATGTATTGACACACGCTATTGAAGCATATGTTTCAAACATGGCCAATGACTATACAGACGGTTTGGCAATCAAAGCCATCCAATTAGTATTCGAGCACTTGCCTACTGCTTACGAAAACGGTGCGGATGAAACTGCAAGAGAAAAAATGCATAACGCATCAACTATTGCCGGTATGGCCTTTGCGAATGCCTTCCTGGGTATTAACCACAGCTTAGCTCACAAACTGGGTGCTCAGTTCCACATTGCACACGGTAGAGCCAATGCGATTTTGATGCCGCATGTTATTCGCTATAATGCTAAAAAACCAACTAAGTTTGTAGCCTTCCCTAAATACGAACACTTTATTGCCGACGAGCGCTATGCAGAAATTGCTAAAGCCCTTGATTTACCGGCAAGCACCACTGAAGAAGGTGTTGAGAGCTTGATTAAAGCTATCTACGATTTAGCTAAGAAACTTAATATTCCAATGAGTATTAAAGAAAACGGCGTCAGCAAAAAAGAGTTTGAAGCAGTTCTAGATGACATGTCTGACCGTGCATTTGGAGACCAATGTACAACTGCCAATCCTAAAATGCCATTAGTTAAAGAACTTGCAGAAGTATACCGAGCAGCTTTTAAAGGCTAATTACATCTACAAAAAAGAGGCTGACATTTATGTCAGTCTCTTTTTTTGCCTTCATACTTATTAGTGAGGCTCTACTCCCCGCTCTTCTACTTTTTTATCTGTAATTGTACATGCTGAAGCTGAATAGTTTAGCTTCCTATACGTAGCGCTATCACTTTAAATTAATTAATGATAAAATAAAGCTACTATATTCTAGGATACTGTCCTATCAGGAGCTGATCAATTGAAACAGCGCAGACGAACGATTAACGTGTTATATCTGTTAGTTACTATAATTATAATAGGGACTATAGGCTACTCTTATATGCTTGATATAACCTTCATGAACGCTATGTATATGACAGTCATTACCATGTCGACTGTTGGTTTCCAGGAAGTCGCTCCAATGACTGTACCTGCACAAATATTTACGATTGTCCTTATTTTTTTCAGTCTAGGGACTGTAGGTTATACTGGTTCTCAGCTAGTTGCCTACGTATTTGGGGGCGAATTAAAAGAAGCACGGAGGGAACAGAAAATGATGGATAAGCTTGATAAATTAAACAATCACATTATTGTATGTGGAGCGGTGAAACAGGACAACATATCATTCAGTCTTTACATAAAGAAAATGCTGATTTTGTTGTCATTGAATTTGAAAAAGAAAAACTGGACGCTGTTAAAGAATACAGCGACATTATCGCCTTTCAAGGCGATGCCACATCAGATGAAGTGCTCGAAAAAGCAGGTATTTCAAGAGCCAAGGCCCTTGTGGCTTCTTTAAACAATGATGCGAATAATCTCTATGCTGTCCTCTCAGCACGGCAGCTTAACCCACAACTGCATATTGTGGCACGCGCAATCACACATGACTCCCATGAAAAACTGATACGTGCCGGTGCGGACAAAACGGTTTCTCCGAATGAGATTGGCGGCTACCGTATGGCTTCTATGTTGTTGAAACCTAACGTTATAGCCTTTTTAGATACCATTACCCATTCAGGAAAGATTGATTATAATTTGAATGAAGTAATTATTAAGCAGAATTCCGACTTGAGTCATAAATCTCTCATGGATGCGAACATACCGGAACAGACCGATTTGATTATTATTGCCATTAAAGAAGTGGAAAATGAAAATATTGTTTTCAATCCGACCAAGGATTACATCCTGGAACCCGGTCAGACCTTAATTGTTTTGGGAGAAGACAAGGATTTGAATAAACTGAAAAAACTGGCCGAAGCATAGGTAGGCTGAGGCTCATATTACATAAAGAAGGATGCCATTTCAGAACATGGCATCCTTCTTTTCTTGTTATTTATACTATTCTTTTTCTTTTGGACTTTCTTCAATTAAAACTACATTAGACTTGAACGCATCAACTGGTGTACCGTCAGAATCCTCATCCAGAATAAATGAGCCATTACTGTAACGGTCGCTGAACGAATAATCTTTAGGAGTGATTGTTTGAGACGTATTTTTATCAGTTACAATAGTCCATTCATCCTGACCATCGTTTACACCAATCATTAATGCAACACGGTGAGGCTTGTTTTTCAGTTCTCTCAGCACAAGCAGCCCTCTCTTGGCTCTTGAAATAAGATCAAATTCCCTCACATTCATCTTTTTGACCGCTCCTCTATGGGTAACGAGCACGACGCTCTTGTTGCCATCTTGCGGATTGAACAGGACACCGTTCACTACTGTGTCCCCTTTTTTCAGGTTAATCGATTTGACCCCGCTTGCTCCTGCTCCAACGAGAGAAACTTCAGACAGATTGTATCTCAGGCCGAATCCGAATTGTGTCACTAGGAAAACATCCAAGGACGTGTCGTCTTCAATGCGGTACACGGCCAGACACTCATCCGTATCGGCTTTCAGTTTAATTGCTGTAGCCGAGCGGGAACGGTAGGTTCGCTTCGGTTCGTATTCACTTGCCAGAGTCTGTTTGATGTAACCTTCTTTCGTAATAAAGACAAAACGTTCTTTCTCAGTGAATTCTTTCAGTCCAAAGACAGCTACCACTGTTTCATCCGAAGCCAGACTGATGCTTTGAGAAATGTGCTGACCGAAGTCTTTCCACTTGATATCAGGCAGTTCATGTACGGGACGGTTAATCACGTTTCCTTTAGATGTAAAGATAACAATATGTTCAAGGGTCGTCATCTTCTCAGTAAACTGGGAATAGTCCCCTTCTCTCAACCCCAGTTCTTCTGGGTTTGAAGCCCCATATGACCTTAGGCTGGTTCGTTTCAGATAGCCTTGCTTAGTGACGGACACAATAACCTCTTCTTCAGTCACCAGTACTTCTTTTTCAACCTTCAGCTCTTCAATTTTCTCTTCAATAATTGTCTGACGTTCTTTCGCATAAACTTTTTTGACTTCTCTCAATTCTTTTTTAACTACTGAATCGAGAGCTTTTTCATCATTTAAGATGGTTAAATACCCTTCTATGCGCTGGCTCAACTCGTCTGCTTCTTTCTGAAGCTGAGTAATATCAGTATTTGTCAGACGGTACAACTGAAGACTGACAATTGCTTCAGCCTGCATCGCAGAAAAATCATACGCTTTAACCAAGTTGTCTTTCGCATTCGATTTATTTTCACTGCTTCTAATTGTCTTAATCACTTTGTCCAGGATAGAAATAGCTTTTATTAACCCTTCGACAATATGAGCGCGTTTTCTGTCTTTGCTCAGCAAAAACTGTGTCCGCTTTTCAATGACTTCTCTCTTGTGTTTCAAATAAGCAGACAGTATTTCTCTCAAACCAACCTGTTGCGGTCGTCGCTCATTAATGGCAATCATGTTGAGATTATAAGATATCTGCAAATCTGTATTTTTCAACAGATAGGTCAATATTCCATTTGCAGGTGTATCTTTTTTCAGTTCCACGACGATTCGCAGGCCCGTCCGATCTGATTCGTCACGAACGTCTGCAATACCGTCAATTTTTTTATTTAAACGAATTTCATCCATTTTACGCACAAGCGTTGCTTTATTAACTTCATATGGAACTTCAGTGATAACGATTTGTTCTTTACCGCCACGCATTTTCTCAATTTCAGTTTTGCTGCGAACGACTATTTTTCCTTTACCGCTAGTATAAGCTTCTTTTAAGCCTTTTACTCCCTGGATAATGCCTCCGGTTGGAAAATCAGGACCTTTTACAAAATCCATCAGTTTATCGACCGATGCATTCGGGTGGGATACTAAATAAACAGCCGCATCAATGACTTCCTGCAGATTATGCGGAGGGATGTCTGTCGCGTAACCAGCCGAAATTCCTGTCGCCCCATTGACCAGTAAATTTGGGAAACGGGCAGGCAGTACAGTCGGCTCGTTTGTGGTGTCATCAAAGTTAAGCACCAGTTCAACCGTTTCCTTATCAATATCCTGCAGGAGTTCTGAGGCCACTTTTGAGAGGCGCGCTTCTGTATAACGCATCGCGGCTGGCGGATCCCCATCCATACTTCCGTTGTTTCCGTGCATGTCAATCAGCGGTGCCTTCATTTTCCAGTCCTGGCTCATACGAACCATGGCTTCATATACACTGCTGTCCCCATGCGGGTGGAAATTCCCGATAACGTTACCGACTGTTTTTGCCGATTTTCTGAATCCTTTATCAAAGACGTTGCCTTCCGAAAACATCGCATATAAAATTCGACGCTGAACCGGTTTTAAGCCGTCACGGATATCGGGGAGAGCACGTTCTTGAATAATATATTTCGAATAGCGACCAAAACGGTCCCCCATTACTTCTTCTAATGTCAGTTCTTGTATTTCTGCTCGATTTTCATTTGTCATGTTAACTCGTCAAACCTTTCCCGTTATTGAATTGGACTTTCAGGTTCATCCATCATTTCGTTTGTCTCAAGAATACTGCCTTCTTCTTCTAACGAGAACTCAACGTTTTCCTCAATCCATTTTCGTCTGGGGTCCACTTTATTACCCATCAAAACAGAGACACGACGTTCAGCCTGGGCCAAGTCATCAATTGTCACACGGATAAGCGTTCGAGTATCCGGATCCATTGTTGTTTCCCACAGCTGGTCGGCATTCATCTCACCTAAACCTTTGTATCTTTGAATCATATAAGTTTTGCCAAAGGTCTTCAGCAGTTTTTCCAACTCTTCATCTGTCCAGGCATAGGCAATTTCTTCTTTTTTACCTTTTCCTTTTGATAATTTATATAAGGGCGGGAGCGCCAGATAAATTTTACCCGCTTCAATCAGCGGACGCATATAGCGGTAGAAGAAGGTCAACAGCAGTACTTGAATATGAGCGCCATCGGTATCCGCATCTGTCATGATGACAATTTTATCGTAATTGCAGTCTTTCAAGTCAAACTCGGGTCCCACACCTGCTCCGATTGTGTATATCATCGTACTGATCTCTTCGTTTTTTAAAATATCCTGCATGTTGGCTTTTTCTGTGTTAATAACCTTACCTCTCAGCGGGAGAATAGCCTGGAACTTCCGGTCTCTTCCCTGCTTGGCAGAACCACCAGCGGAATCTCCCTCTACGAGATACAGTTCATTCTTGCTGGCATTTCTACTCTGTGCAGGAGTCAGTTTTCCGGATAATAAGGTTTCTTTACGTTTACGCTTTTTCCCGTTGCGTGAGTCTTCCTTCGCTTTACGGGCAGCTTCTCTCGCCTCTCTCGCTTTAATCGCTTTTCGGACAATCTGCTGGCTCATTTCACCATTTTCAGCCAGATAGAAATTAAACTGTTCAGAGATAATGTTGTCACAGGCGGTTCGTGCTTCGTTAGTCCCCAGCTTACTCTTTGTCTGCCCTTCAAACTGAAGCAGATTCTCGGGTATACGGACAGATAAAATAATGGCGATTCCTTCTCTAACATCAGAACCTTCTAAATTTTTATCTTTTTCTTTTAGCAAGCCGACACGACGGGCATACTCATTGAATGTTTTCGTCAAGGCAGACTTTGTACCAATTTCGTGTGTGCCGCCGTCTTTGGTTCGCACATTGTTGACAAAGCTTAGTACATTCTCTGAATAACCGTCGTTGTACTGAAAGGCACACTCGACTTCAATCCCCTTGTATTCTCCTTCAAAGTAGGCAATAGGCGTCAGTGTATCCTTTTCTTCATTCAGATAATGAACGAATTCTTTGATTCCCTCTTCATAATAGAAGGATTCTTTCGCATCTTTCCGTTCATCTTCAACTGTTATGGTCACGCCTTTAAGCAAGAATGCCGATTCTTTCAGGCGCTCACTCAGCAGACTGAAAGAGTACTCGATTGTAGAGAAAATGCTGGCATCCGGCTTAAAGTGAACAACGGTTCCGGCTTCCTTTTTGGCTATTTTTTTCTTTGACAGCTTGCCATCTGGCTTGCCGCCATTCTTAAACTTCTGGACATATTCATAGCCGTCCCTTTTGACAGTCACGGTGAGCCACTCTGACAGGGCATTCACGACCGAAGCCCCCACACCATGGAGACCGCCGGATGTTTTGTATCCGCCGTCCTGACCAAACTTACCACCGGCATGCAGGACTGTAAAAATAACCTGAATGGTCGACACCCCAGTCTTGTGCATTCCAGTAGGCATCCCTCTTCCATTATCCTTTACAGTGATGCTGTTATCTTTGTGAATTATGACTTCAATTTCAGAACCGTACCCTGCTAATACTTCATCAACTGCATTGTCGACGATTTCATAAACAAGATGGTGCAGCCCTCTTGAATCGGTAGATCCGATATACATGCCCGGGCGTTTGCGGACAGCGTCAAGTCCTTCTAATACCTGAATTGCGTTATCATCGTATTTATTCATTGCCATTTTGTATACTCCTCGATAGTGAATCATAAATTAATTTGCCTTTCCTCAAAGGAAAACGCAAGCATTAATATAATACCATAAAAACAGCGGTCTAAAAACGTTAGACTGAATTAATCAATATAAAGTCAGGTAAACAATTCAGGAACCGTACCGTCAGAGAGTAGATTGATAATGACAGTATATAAGAATGAACGCAGCGCACATCACTTGTCTTTTAGGAAGAATGGTGAAGTTTAGCCATTATAGAAACCATTGAACTCAAAATTATGCCGTTACGGTAAAGTTTAGCTACTTTACTAATCAATAAACTTCACCTTTTCTTTAGTTGGTGAAGTTTACAGCTGATTTAGTCCTATGAACTTCAGCATCCCTTCTATAACGGACAATCTGGCGAGCCAGATTGTTTCATTTCATAAAGAAAATCTTTTAAATAAAAAAAATGCAGGCTATGCATGAGCATAACCCGCAGCTAATTATTTTGCTTAAATCATCAGTAATTTTTCAGTAAATAATGAAGGGGTAACAAGGAAATGACTATAATCAAAAGCGCTCCTGGAGCTGCCTGGATGTACAAGGCCTCTGAAGCCTGATAATAGACCCTTACAGCCAACGTATCAAAACCCGGAGGTCTCAGCATCAGAGTGGCTGGTAATTCCTTCAGCGCGCTTACAAAGACAAGAGCGCCACCCGCGAGAAGGCCTGGAAGCATCGAGGGCAGCGTAATCGTCAACAGAACTTTCCAGGTTGACTGGCCCAGACTTCGAGCCGATTCCTCCATACGCGGCGAAACCAGACTGATTGCCGCTTCGCCCGCCTGCAGTACCTGCGGCATAAAGCGGATAACTTGAGCCAGTACCACCAGTGTTACCGTACTATAGAGAACAGGTATATGGTTGTTGAATAAAAAAACCAGTCCCAAAGCAATGATGACTCCCGGTAAAGCATAGCCGGTATAGGTTAATTTGTATATCGTACTGCTGACGACTGAGCGGTGTCTCGCGTACAGGTAAATCACCGGTACTGACAGCAGAATACTAATCAGTGCTGCAAAACCCGCTACCCTGAAACTATTAAGGGTATAACCAAAGAAAGCAGCGTTATAAAGGTTCTCACCTGATTCCAACCCTAATAGCGTCCAGTAAAGCAGCACACTGACCGGCAAGAGGACCGATACGGAAAAAATAAGGAGAACAAATAGCAAAGCCGGCAGTTTAAATCGGTTCAATCTGATTGTCTTCGGCTCTTTGACCATTCCCTTGCTTTGATGATACACTTTTTTGCGTTTCACTAACTTTTCAATTAATAATACGAGTAATGTAATAGCAATCAATACGAGACTCAGTACAGCAGCAGACGGAATGTCAAAGCCAGCTCTCTGATAGTAGATAGCTGAAGTGAAAGTGACGTACCTCAGCATGGATACGGCTCCAAAATCACTCAGTACGTATAGAAAAACAAGAATGCTGCTGGCACCAATCGAAGGCACCAAGAGCGGCAGGATGACTTTGAAAAAAGTAGTGAAGCCGTTATGTCCCAGCGATCGACTGGCTTCTTCATATGCTGAACTGGTTTTACGCATAGCTGAGCCGGTAATCAGAAAAACATAGGGATACGTAAAGAGAGTCATGACCAGTACAACACCGGCAAAGGAGTAAACAGTGAAAGGCAGTTCTCTGACTTGAGAAGCTGCCCTGTTTATCATTTGAAATACCCAGCCTCTTGGGCCAAGAACAATAATGTAGGTCACTGCTCCTATATATGGTGGAATCACCACCGGCAGCGCCAGCAGACCTTTCCATAGTTTTCGGGCCGGTAAATCGGTCCGGTTCACAATCCAGGCCAGTAAGACTCCGATAAAGGAAGACAATACGGTCACGGTCAAGGAAAGAGACAGTGTGTTCCAGAGCAGTTGAGGAATCCGATTACTGATCAGTCTCATCCAGCTGTCAGCGCCTGCCAGAAAGGACTGATAAATAACATAGACTAACGGTACGGTCATTATAATGGCAATCAGTACTGCTGCCGTAAGCAGCGACGGGCTGGGGATATTGCCATTCCAGATTCTGCGGGACTGCTTTTTCCACGCGCCTATACCAGTCGTTTTTTTCTGCTTATTCATTTCAAACAGTCTCACAATTTGCCTCCTATCCCCAACTCTATTTATTTCAATGCATTATCTCAGGTTTAAATCAAGCCCTGCCTCTTCAATCAACGAACGGGTGTCTTCGAAATAATTACCCAGTTCACGAAGCGGCATATCCTGTACAGTTAATTCTGATAAGTTAACTGCCTCCTCAAACGGCGGATCTAATTCAGTGTTGATTGGTACTTCAAGGGATTCTCCCACAAAGGTCAGCTGATTTTCTTCTTCCAGTAACCAATTTAAGAAAGTTTCAGCCGCCTCTTCATTCGGGCTGTCGTTTAATAAACCGACACCTGCCGCATTGACGATGGCGCCCATTTCGCCTTCTCCTTGGTCCGGATAAACGAAACCGACGTTATTGTTTTCAGGTTCAAGAAGCTGCTGGTGGTAGTAGTAATTATTGACTAGACCGAATGAATGAATGCCTTCTCCAACCGCCCGTCTGATGTCGCCATGTCCTTCAAAGATACCCGCTGCATTTTCTTGAATGGCTTCAACCCATTCTGTCGTACGCTCATCGCCCCACTCGTGTCTTAAGGCAGAGACATTAGAAATCATTCCGCCGTTTCCTCCACGCGTAATAGCGAATCCATTTTCGACATTACTATAAGTATCATCCATTAAATCTTCCATACGAGTAGGTACGTCTTCTTCGTCTATCATATCTTTATTGTAAATAAAGCCTCTCGCACGAGAAGATAATGCAATCCATTCGTTATTTTCTGCTCGGTACTGTTCTTCAATGCTGTCTACATTGTCAGGATTAGTCGCTTTAAGCAGCTCTTCACTATTTAAGTATTCCAGCGCACCGATATCATTTGAAATAAAGACGTCCGCTTGAACATTGTTTCTTTCTTCCATCAGCTGTAGGGGTTCAACGCCGTGTAAAGCACTCACTGAGATTCCAGTGTCTGTTTCAAATTTATCCAGCAAATCAGCTACAAACTGTTCGTTACGTGAAGAATACACAACCAGTTCATCCTCTGATGCTCCCGATTCAGAATTCGTATTAGCGCAACCGGCCAACAAAATTAAAGATGATAGTCCCGCTATACTTGCCCATTTTTTCTTTATCATAAAGTTCCCTCTTCTCATTGAGAATGATTATCATTATCGATAACTCAAGATTACCTTAATCATTCAAATGAGTCAATCTTTTTTTGTTGGAACTTTCACAATGAGTGGTAAAAATTTAATGGTCGATAATGGTGATGGCTTCCTGCTCGATAGAAAATCGAATCGGCTGACCAACAAGAATATCATGATTGATTGGTGCTGTAATAATAATTGGGGTTCTGGTGTGACCCTCTATTCCCTGAACGGTTAAATGTATTTCCTGAGTGTCACCACCGTATACTATCCGGTCAACCATGCCGCTGTAGTCTCCTTCAGCATTGATTTCAATCGATTCCGGTCTGATAGACAGCATGACTTTTGAATTAGGATCATATACTCCGCTTATAACGGGTAAATTGCCTAAAGCGGTTAAAACTTGCTCTCCCCGCATACCAATTGTCCCTTGAATTAGGTTGGTCTTTCCGACAAACTGAGCAACAAAACAGTTAACAGGACAACGGTAGAGTTCTTTAGGCGTTGAAATCTGCTGAATCATACCCTTATTCATGACTACGACTTTATCTGCCACTGCGAATGCGTCTTTTTGATCATGTGTAACAATTTTGGCTGTGGCATCAGCTTTTTTCAAAATTGTTGAAATATCCTGTCTCATTTTCTCTCTCAGCCCAGCATCGATACTACTGAACGGTTCATCAAGTAAAATAACATGAGGAGAAGGTGCCAACGCTCGAGCAATCGCGACTCTCTGCTGCTGACCGCCTGATAAGTTGGCTGGTACAGACTCTGCGAAATCAGTCAGTTCAACCAGTTCAAGCATTTCTTTCACTTTTTTCAGTTTCTCACTTTTTCGCAAATTTTTCAGACCATACATGATGTTCTTGGCTACACTCATATGCGGGAACAAAGCGTGTTCCTGAAAGACCATGCCTATCCCTCTTTTCTCAGGAGGGACAACTGCAGAATCTGATACAACAAGCTGGCTGCCTACTTTAATCAGTCCTTTAGTGGGGTTTTCAAAGCCCGCAATCATTCGCAATGCTGTCGTTTTACCACAACCACTCGGTCCTAAAAGGGATACTATTTCCCCTTTTCCTATACTGAAGCTAATATCATTCACTGCGGGCAGAGCGGCATCTGAAAATTGTTTAGTTAAATTGGATATAGATATAAATGACATACAGATTCTCCTTTTCTCAATTCTGTCCGGAATTATTGAGAATGATTATCAATTAAATGCAGTATATCACAATTCGCTTAGTGATAACATCACATATTTTGTCGGTTTTATGGCCTTCTCTCGTCTAGTAACCTGTAAAAAAGATACCGATGGAGAAAAAAACGTGTTAAAATAATACCTAGCGTCAAGATAAGCAAGGAGGAATTCAGTTGGTTGAAATCGTTGTGATAGTTGTGGCGTATTTATTAGGATCCATACCTTCAGGGGTCTGGGTTGGTCAATTATTTTTTCAGACAGATATAAGAGAACATGGAAGTGGTAATTCAGGTACTACAAATACGTATAGAGTGCTTGGTAAAAATGCAGGGACCATCGTACTGATACTGGATATTGCAAAAGGAACGGTTGCTGCTTTGTTGCCGGTCTGGCTGGGATTAACGATACACCCGATGGTTGTCGGAATATTTGCCGTAATAGGTCATGTGTTTCCAATATTTGCCCGCTTTAAAGGCGGAAAAGCGGTAGCCACGAGTGCCGGTATCGCTTTAGGTGCTCAGCCGATACTAGCCCCTTTTTTGCTCGCCATTTGGATAGCGGTTCTACTATGGTCGAGTATGGTCAGCTTAGCGAGCATTGTTACAGTGCTAGTCGCTGCTGTCGTCTCGCTCTTTATCGGTGATATAATTTTTGCAGTCATCGTCTGGGTAGCAATGATTATTGTGATTGTACGTCATCGTTCAAATATTGAGCGTATCAGAAAAGGTGAAGAAAACAGAGTGCCTTTTGGGAGAAGAAGTTCCAAAAAAGACTAATTTTATTTAACCTGTTTTACTGGGTTAAAAGCAGAAAAATAGGATTATCTCAACTTTTTGAGATAATCCTATTTTTTTTTGGTGATTTTACTGTTAAGGTCCGACAATTTTATTCTTACCTGACCGTTTAGCTTGATAAAGGTTATTATCTGCTTCGGTAATAAACTCTTCATGCGAGTCGTGCTGATCAAAGAGTGTAAAGCCACCACTGATTGTAACCGATTCATTCACCAGAAACTCATTGGCAATTATTGCTTCCCGGCAGCGGTTCAGAATACGTTCAGCCTCTTCCCGATTTTTGTTGGGCAGAACAACTAAAAATTCTTCTCCACCATACCGGCCGACACAGCCTTTACCAGCTAGTACCTGATTCAGCGATTTCGCCACTTCTTTCAGAACGTAATCGCCAAATACATGACCTTTCGTGTCATTAATCTTTTTGAAATCGTCTATGTCGAGCATGGCAATGATCAGCTGATCTTTCTCAATTGAGCTTTTCATCATTTTCGCTTTCAGTTCCTTGAAAATAGATCGCCGATTTCTGATTTCGGTCAGCTCGTCTTTTTCAACTATTTCAATCAGACTGGACGTCAGTTCTTCCAGATTTTCTTCTTTTTCTTTTTGACTCGTCACATCAAACACAATGCCCGAAGCAAATAGCGGCGTGCCGTCTGCTTTTCTTTGTGTTACTTTACCCCTGTCATAAAACCATTTCCATTTGTCATCTTTTGCTTTTATTCGGTATTCAATTTCATATACAGGTGTTTCACCTTTGAGGTGCTGCATCATCTTGTCCATTGCAGTAACGTAATCATCCGGATGCAATTTATCAGTGAAAAATTCGTACGGTACTTTTTCAGGAATTTCATCTTTCGAGTAGCCCAAGGCCGTTACCTTTAAAGGGTTGAAGACGACATCGTTTGATTGAATATTCCAGTACCAGTGTCCCAGATTGCCTTTCCATGGATAATCGAGTTTGACCTCGGCCTCTTTTTCAGCCAGGAGTTCATTAATCAGTAATTCCTGGGCTTCGATTTTTTCCATTAATTCTTGTCTGGATAAATCTGTATTCGTCTGATTTTGCATCTGGACACCTCATTGATCTCATAATTTTTTTATAAAATGTAACGCGTCAGGTCTTTGTTTTCTACAATATGACCAATCTTGTCTTCGACATATTTCTGCGTAATCTTCACTTCGCCCATGCTCATATCCGGTGATTCAAACAGAAGATCCTCCAGCAGTCGTTCGAGAATGGTGTGCAGTCGTCGAGCCCCGATATTGTCGGTTGATTCATTGACGTCAAAAGCAATCTCAGCAATTTTCTCGATAGCTTCCATAGTGAAGACGACATCAATATTTTCAGTGCCCAGTAAAGCACGGTATTGTTTAATTAAAGCATTTTCTGGTTCTGTCAGAATCTTGACAAAGTCTTCGTTTGTCAGATCATTCAGTTCAACGCGAATAGGGAATCGTCCCTGCAGTTCCGGAATCAGATCACTTGGCTTGGACAAGTGGAAGGCTCCTGAACCAATAAACAGGATATGGTCGGTATGAACGGTTCCGTATTTCGTCTTAACACTTGACCCTTCAACGATTGGAAGAATATCTCTTTGAACACCTTCTCTAGAAACCTGACCGCTGTTCTGCTGGCCTTTAGATGTAATCTTGTCAATCTCATCAATAAAGATAATACCGGCATTTTCAGTCAAGTTAACCGCATCCGCATTGATGTCTTCCTGATTAATCAGTTTATCTGCTTCTTCTTCAGTAAAGATTTCAACCGCTTCTTTGACTGTAACCTTACGCTTGACCTTTTTAGATGGAGTTAAAGCACCAAGGGTTTCAGATAAATCGATGCCCATGGATTCCATTGGCGCACTCATTGGGTTGTTTGGTGTCTGTTTCTTCTCAACTACTTTGATTTCAACTTCTCTGCTGTCCAGCATCCCTTTAGCGATCTGATCTTTCAGTTCATCACGCTTGGATGAAATTTCTGAAGTAACAGTTTCCTCTTCTTCCTCTTCATTTGCCTGAGCAAACTGATTCGGATCCATGCCCATTCCTTTAAACATGCCTGCCAGAGGGTTGTTATCGTATGTGCTTTTTTCTTTTTTAATACCAGGTGCCAGGGCTTTGGCCACGCGTTCAATGGCTCTTTTTTCTGCACGGCCTCTGACATTTTTGCGGTACTCATCTTTAACGAGCTGAACAGATGCTTCCGTTAAATCTCTTACCATTGATTCAACGTCACGACCAATGTAGCCGACTTCTGTGAATTTAGTTGCTTCCACTTTCAAGAAAGGGGCATCAACAATGGCAGCCAGGCGGCGGGCAATTTCAGTTTTACCGATACCGGTCGCCCCGATCATCAGGATATTTTTCGGCGTAATTTCCTTTTGCATTTCAGTATCCAGTTTCAGTCGACGGTATCTGTTTCTCAAGGCTACCGCTACGGCTTTTTTCGCTTCAGTCTGTCCGACAATATAATTATCCAGACGGCTGACGATTTCTCTTGGTGTTAAATCATTTCTCACTCTCATTAATCATTCTCCTTACAGTTTTTCACTAATAATATTATGGTTCGTGTAGACACAAATGTCGGCTGCAACAGTCAGACTGTCTTTGGCAATCTGTTCTGCCGTCAGGTTTTCGCCGTGTTTCTTCAGCGCTCTCGCAGCTGAAAGGGCAAAGTTTCCGCCTGATCCTATTCCGAGTATGCCGTCATCCGGCTGAATGACTTCTCCATTTCCGGAAATCAAGAGCATCTGCTCTTTATTCATCACAATCAGCAGGGCTTCCAGATTTTTCATCATTTTATCTGTACGCCACTCCTGTGCGAGTTCAACGGCCGCACGCATCAGGTGACCATTGTACTGGTTCAAGTAGCCTTCGAATTTTTCTTCTAGTGTAAAGGCATCAGCAACACTGCCGGCAAAGCCAACGAGTACTTCATTGTTATATATTTTTCTGACTTTACGGGCTTTGCTTTTCATTACGACTTGCTCACCCATAGTAACCTGGCCATCTCCGGCCATGGCGCATTCACCTTTATGATGAATAGCTAAAATTGTGGTTGCATGAAATTCTGTCATTTTAAAAATCCTCCATTTGATTCAGTGTTGAATTATCAGGGTTACCTATACCGAACTCACTTGGCCATAGTACCCCTATCCACTATACTACTGTTTTCCTCTCGTTTCAAAAAATGGGTTCTTTCCTGAAAATAGTTCAGGCTCTTGGATGAAAGGCATTATAATTTTTCTGAAGGTGTTCCGTCGTTACATGTGTGTAAACCTGCGTAGAAGAGAGGCTCTTGTGCCCCAGCAGTTCTTGCACCGTTCGTATATCTGCCCCGTTATTCAGAAGATGCGTGGCAAATGTGTGCCGCAGCATGTGCGGGGAAATATTGTTAGTCAGACTGCTCTTCTTAATCAGTTCACTCAGGACATACTGGATGCCGTTCTGGGTAATCTGATCGCCGTGATGATTGATAAACAAAAACGAATGCTCTTTGTGGTATTTACTCATCAATACTTCCCGGCCCTGTGAAAGGTAGGCTTTAATCGCTTCACTGGCATAGTGGCCAAAAGGAATATAGCGCTCTCTATTGCCTTTTCCTTTAACAAACAGCATCCCCATAGTAAAGTCTACATCTTCCAGCCTGATTCCCTGGCATTCACTCACACGAATACCGGTACCGTAAAGCAGTTCAAGTAAGGCCTGATTACGGTAATCCAGAGGACTGGTCCCTTCAGCCGCTTCAAATAGTGCCGTCATTTCTTTTTCATAAAAGAAACTCGGCAGTCGTCGCCCTTTTTTCTTAATGTGGAGATAAGAAAAAGGGTTATCGGAAATGATATCGTTGTTTAACAGAAACTGATAAAAGGCACGTAAACTGGAAATTTTTCGTGATATCGATGCCCGAGCGTATTCTTTATCTGTCAGATAGCTCAAATAGATGCGTGCATCCGAAAGAGAGACGGTTAGAAAGTCCATGTCTCCTGTTTCTTTCAGGAACTCCTGGAAATTTTTTATGTCTTCGGTGTATGCCTGGTTAGTTAACGGTGAGTAGTGTCGTTCATTAGTCAAATAATCTTCGAATAAAGTCATCCACTTATCTGTCACTCTTTTCACATCCTTACCCTCTATTTTACCATAGCGGCTCGCTCTAGCCTATTCTAAATCATTTATTTACACACTTTATTCATTACTGAGCAAAGCTAATCAGCTTAATCTGTTCCCTCTTATCACGTTGTGAAAAAAGCCTGCATCCCTCAAAGAGAGATACAGGCTTTCGATGACATATTAACAGTCGCTTCAAGACTTATTTCTGCGGTTCTTCTTCGTAATCACAATTTGAACATTTGACCTGTGACTGCTTCTTGGTTTTCTTTTCAACAAGGTAATGTTCGCACTTAGGACAGTCGCGTCCAATTGGTTTATCCCATGATGTAAATTCACATTCAGGATAATGTTCACAACCGTAGAAGATTCGGTTCTTCTTGGATTTACGCTCAACTACCTCGCCTTTTTTACATAGCGGGCAGGTAACGCCTATCTTCTTGACAATCGGTTTGGTATTGCGGCAATCCGGGAAGTTTGAGCACGCATAGAACTTGCCGTATCGGCCCATTTTAATAACCATGGCCGACCCACACTTCTCACAGTCAAATCCTGCCGGTTCGTCTTCAATCTCCACTTCTTCCAGTTCTTTTTCAGCCTTATCGACTTCCACTTTAAACGGCTTATAAAACTGGTCGATGATTTCAATCCATTCGCGCTTGCCTTCTTCAACAGAATCCAGATCTTTTTCCAGATCGGCTGTAAAATTGATGTCAACAATATTGGGAAAGAACTCTCCAATGATTTCGTTAACGATATCTCCCAGTTCTGTAGGCTCAAAGCGTTTATTTTTCAAGGTAACGTAGTAGCGTCGCTGGATAGTTTCCAGTGTTGGCGCATAGGTTGATGGACGACCTACTCCGTTTTCTTCAAGCGATTTAATCAATGTTGCTTCGCTGTAACGGGCTGGAGGCTGAGTGAAATGCTGATTCGGTTCCAGAGAGTCAAGTTTGACTGCATCTCCTTCTTCCAAATCAGGCAGCATGTTGTCCTTTTCTTTCTTGGACTCTGCATACACCATCTGGTACCCTTTAAATTTAATCTGAGAGCCATTTGCACGGAACATGACATCATTCTGCTCAATGTCTACACGTACGGTATCATAAATAGCCGGTTTCATCTGACTCGCAATAAAACGGGACCAGATAAGACTATAGAGCTTGTACTGATCCTTGCTCAAGTACTGCTTGATGTCTTCAGGTTTACGGAATGCACTGGTTGGTCGGATTGCTTCGTGAGCATCCTGAGCGGAAGACTTGTTCTTCTGCTTTTTCGGGCTCGTTGCAACATATTCCTTGCCATAATTGTCGACTATAACTTGATTGGCTTCTGTTTTAGCTGTTTCAGACAGACGCGTGGAATCGGTACGCATATACGTGATTAAGCCGACTGCTCCACCTTTTCCAAGTGAAATCCCCTCGTAAAGCTGCTGAGCAACCATCATTGTTTTACGCGTACGGTAATTCAGTTTTCCTGCCGCTTCCTGCTGAAGACTACTTGTTGTAAAGGAAGCCTGCGGGTTACGCTTGCGTTCTTTCTTGATAACTTTCTTTACATCAAAGTTAGCCGACTGATCCAGTTGCTTGAGGACATTCTGAACAGAGTCATTATTGGGTAAAGCAGATTTTTTGCCATTCAATCCATAAAAATTAGCTTTAAATTTCTTTTTCTTTTTGGCAAAGTTCGCTTCCAGTGACCAGTATTCTTCAGGCTCGAAATTTCTAATTTCTTCTTCGCGGTCGCAGATCATTTTCAGAGCTACTGACTGGACACGACCGGCACTTAAGCCTCTTTTCACTTTCTTCCATAGTAACGGACTAATCTGATAACCAACTATACGGTCCAGCACACGTCTTGCCTGCTGTGAGTCAATTAAATCTTCGTTCAATTGTCTTGGATTTTTTAATGCGTTCTTGACGGCATCTTTAGTAATCTCATTAAAGACTACACGATTTTTGTCATCTTTATCCAGCCCCAGCAGAAAACTTAAATGCCAGGCAATGGCTTCCCCTTCTCTATCCGGGTCGGCTGCGAGAAAAATTTTCTCAGCTTTTTTAGCGTGTTTCTTTAAATCTTTGATAACCGGGCCTTTTCCTCGAATCGTAATGTAATCCGGCTCATAGTCATTTTCAAAATCTATACCCATACGACTCTTTGGCAAGTCACGAATATGGCCGAGACTGGCAACAACTTTATAATTTCTTCCCAGGTACTTTTCAATTGTTTTTGCTTTGGCAGGTGATTCGACAATCACAAGATATTTATATGCCAAGTCACAGGCTCCTCCCTCAATACTACCGTACTTATTTACTTAAATACTTATTAATTTATACGTTAAAACTCACGAATGTAAGAATCGTTTACCATCATATGCCATATGAATTGGCTTTGTCAACTTTCATTTTTAAAAATATTCGTCTCTGTCTAGAGAACCCATTCGTTCAGGATACTGTTTCCGTCCGTACAGACCAGCGCCCCATCCTTTAGTAATTCGTTGCATCCAGCCGATAATGGATTCGTAATCGGACCTGGTACAGCAAAGACATCACGTCCTTCTTCCAGTGCTATTCGTGCGGTTATCAGGCTACCGCTTCGCTGCTTTGCTTCAATTACTACTATGCTTTTTGACAGGCCGGCAATGATTCGGTTCCGTTCCGGAAATTGATGACGCCTAGGTGGTGTTCCCGGCGGGTATTCCGATAAGAGCAATTGCGTTTTTTCCATCTCTAACTGAAGCTCTTTGTTTTGTGACGGATAATAATAGTCCAGTCCTGTTCCAGTAACGCCTATGGTTCTGCCGCTCAAATTTATGGTATTCCGATGAGCCAGTCCGTCTACTCCTTTAGCAAGACCGCTGACAATACAGACTCTTTCTTCTATTAATACCGGCAGTATAGCGGACAGCACTTGTTTAGAATAGGATGAGCACTCGCGGGCGCCTACAACGCCTACCATCGGTAAAGTCATATTATCTTCGTTACCTTTCAGGAATAAAAAAAGGGGTGGTGCATAGATGTGCTTCAACTGTTCTGGATAGGCAGGTGACAATATAGAATGATAACGAATGCCTTTTGCATGGCAGGCTTCATTTAGTTGCATTATAGGGAGTTTACTTTCATAACGCAAAAAAGAAGCCTTCTTCTTCTCGCTTAATCGTCTTATAGATCCGTCTGCCTGAGTCAGTTCAGCCAGTTCATTTACCCATTCGGTAGCCAGCGCCCACTTCTCCTTGTAACTTAAAAAGGGACAGTGAGCAATTTTAAATAATTTTTCTTCAGTATTGTCCATCAGTTTAGTCCTTCCTCCAAAAAAAATAAGTTCTACTTTATATCATTGCTGAAATAAAGTAAAACTCACGAAAAAAGTTTGGAATTAGTTAAAAAAATTGCTGACTGGCTTAAAAGAACGTCTGTGAATAGGTGACGGACCGTGCTTATCCAGTCCTTCAAGATGCTGTTTCGTTCCGTAGCCGGCATTTTGTGCAAAACCGTATCCTGGATACACTTCATCATACTGGGTCATTAAGCGGTCACGGGTCACCTTCGCAATAATCGATGCTGCAGCAATCGAAATGCTTTTTGCGTCTCCTTTGATAATTTTTTTCTGAGGAAGAGAGCTGTCTATCTGCATGGCATCAATTAAGAGCACATCCGGTTTTACACTCAAATTCTCTACTGCTTCTTTCATTGACAGGCGGGTGGCTTCATATATATTCACTTTGTCAATGACTTCAGCGGATAAAACAGAGGTACTGACGGATAAGGCTTCATTATGAATCCGGTCAAACCAGTAATCTTTTTCCTGCTCATTCAGCTGCTTGGAATCATTAATCCCCTGTAGCTGAATACCTTCCGGCAAAATGACGGCAGCTGTCACTACAGGACCTGCCAAGGGACCTCTGCCGACTTCATCGATGCCGGCAATGTACTCATAGCCGGCCGTTCGGGCCTGATTCTCATACTGCATCATCTGCTGGAATTTTTCTTCCTGAAGTTGCCGTTTCTTCTGGCGATTGTGCCAACTTTTCAGGGCAGCCTGAACACCCTTCCGCTCATCTTGACTGAGCTGATCCAAAACTGCTTTAGAAAGGGTGTCTTCACTGTTTAAGAGTGATTTTATGTCTTTAATCGTCTGTGTCTTCTGAATTGCTGTGTCCTGGTTTTTCAAAAGTTAATCGTCCTAACTGTCCATTTCTTATTTCATGTAAAATCATTTCAGCTGCACGGTCATAATCATCTCGAAAGCCGCGTTTGTGAGAAATCTGCATCATCAACTCGGGTAAAGTCTGATTCGTTTCGTCTTCAATTGCTAAATTATACCGTTTCGCCAGTGCCCCTGGATACTCTTCTACCAAATACTCCATTGCATAAAGCGTAATATCGTCAATGTGCAGTAAAGTGTCTTTAATAGCACCTGTAACAGCCAATCGCTTCCCAACTTCCTGGTCTTCAAACTTCGGCCATAATATTCCAGGTGTATCAAGAAGTTCCAATTCCTTGCCGTACTTAATCCATTGCTGCGCTTTTGTCACACCTGGTTTATTCCCGGTCTGCGCAATATTCTTACCTGCAAAGCGGTTAATCAACGTCGATTTACCTACGTTGGGTATACCTACACAGACGGCACGGACAGCTCTTGGTTTCATGCCTTTGTCCCGGCGTTTCTGATTCAATGGTTCGAGAACCTCTTTGGTGAGTTTCAGCACTTCTTTGAGCCCCTGCCCCAGCTTTGCATTAATTGAAATAGCAGGAATGTCTTTTGACTTATAATAGGCAATCCACTCTTTTGTCTGTTTTGGATCTGCCAAATCATTTTTCATCAGCACCACAATGTGTGGTTTATTGCCAATCATTTCTTCAATATCCGGATTCTTACTCGAATAAGGTATTCTAGCATCTACTAGTTCATAAACGACGTCAACCAGATTCAGTTTTTCCTTAAATTGTCTTTTGGCCTTTGCCATGTGGCCTGGATACCATTGTATCGTCACACTATCAGTCCTCTTTCTTCTTTTTAAATCATCATTCTACTATACCAATACGGTCAATTGGCCAAATACGAAAACTGGTTTCGCCAATGACTGAGTCTTCTGGAATGAAACCAAAAGACCGACTGTCTTTGGAATTGGCCCGGTTATCTCCTAACACAAATAACATATTTTCAGGAACGGTCTCAACGCCTTGAAGAGATGCCAGGGTGAAATCACCGTTATAATATTCAGTAATTTCTTCACTTTCCTGTGTCAAATCAACATAGGCTTCCATTACAGGCTCTCCATCAATGTAGAGGACCTGATCCTGATAAGTTATTTCATCGCCAGGTAAGCCTATGACTCGTTTAATAAACTGCTTGTCCGGTTCTTCAGGAGCCGGAAACACAACGATATCAAAGCGTTCAATAGATGCAATCTTATTGAGGAGCAGACGGTCTTCATGTTCTAAAGTCGGATTCATTGAATCGCCCTCAACACTTACTGGTGCAAACAGAAAGGTACGAATTGCGACAAAAATTCCAGTTATGACAATAATGTATAAAAGGGTACTAACCAGTTCCTGTGCAAATGTCTTTTTATTTTCGGTTTTTTTCTGCTTTTTCTTTCCATAAACTTCTCTGCGTGGTGTATATTGAGAATCGCTCACAGCCATCCCTGCTCTCTTTTAATGTTCACTATGTAATATATAATATAGTCTTTAAATTTATATAAAAGTAACGAAAGAGAAAGGAAACAGGTTTTACCCTCTAAACATTCCTTTCTCCTCCACTACACTTTAATTATTCAGTAGGTAGTCTACTGCTCTATTATACTGCGTATCATTTTCTTCTAGCAACTCTCTCAGTGCATCAACCAATGCACGTGCGGTTTCCCCTGACACGATTCCGTCAGAAGTTAAATCATTTTCCTCCTGGAATGCTTCAACAGCTGACTGAGTCTCTTCATCGAATGAATTATCAACTTCTCCGATGTCATAACCTAATGCGTCTAAAATGCCATTGATATTCTGGACGGCTTCTGATACATCGCCTTCTTCATAGCTTTCTTCCGGATTAATTATCAGGAAGTTCTGATACTCAGGCATTTCTACCTCAATATCCGGCTGAATCCCTTCTTCATTAACCCAGTCTCCGTCAGCGGTCAGCCAGCGGCCAGCAGTGAACTTCAATTCACCATTTCTGGATAACTCCTGAATATTCTGTATGGTTCCTTTACCAAAAGTAGATGTTCCAACGAGCGTAATGCCCGCAGACTGATTCATCGCACCAGCTAAAATTTCAGATGCACTGGCACTTCCCCCATCAATCAAAAGGACACTTGAGTCCATAAACTTAAAATCACCATATTCTTCTGAATCGGCATAATAGATAAAGGGTTCTTCGTCTCTTCCTTGAGACTGCATCAAAGGCTCGCCGTCTTCAACAAAAATATTGGAAATTTCCAGTGCAGAGTTTAATAGTCCTCCGGGATTCCCACGTACATCAAAGATAAATTGCTCAGCACCCTGATCCTGAAGCTCAGTAATTGCATCGACAAATTCCTCATAAGTCGGCAGGTTGAAATTAGTTATGTGAACATAGCCAATTGTAGGATGTTCGTCATCCAGCTCAAAGCGGACCGATTCAACCGGAATTGAATCACGAGTAATGGTTACTGTAAACTCAGTATCCCCTCTCAGGATAAGCAGGTCCACTTCAGTTCCCTGGGGCCCTCTGATTAAAGCAACAGCTTCATTAATATTTAAATCAGCAACCGATTCCCCGTCAACTTCGGCAATCAAGTCATTTGGCATCAGCCCAGCTTCTTCTGCAGGAGAACCGGCAATGGGTGAAACGATTCTGACGTATTCTCCTTCTTTCATCACTTCAGCACCAATACCTTCAAACGACCCTTGAATATCTTCATCCATTGAAGTAGACTCAGCTTTGTCTAAAAACTCCGTATAGGGATCATCAATTGAAGCGGCCATGCCTTCAAGTGCTCCTTCAATGAGTATTTCTGAGTCAATTTCTTCAAGGTAACGTGTCATCAGTATCGTGTACATTTCTTCAAGGGGCTGAAAACTGGAAAACTGTGATTCATCACCGTTACCCTCACCATTTTCTGTCTCGTCAGTCAGTTCAGTCATCGGTAAGTCATTGCTGTCAGTCTGATCCATTACCGTCATGGACAGAGCTGTGCCGCCTATGCCGATAATTAAAACGGCCAGTAGTGAGGCTACGTAAAAGGACAGACTCACTTTCTTTTTTTCATTTTGTTTATCCGGTTCGTGCTGCATGCCATTCCTCTTTTCTATCTTGAAACAGTCATCTTATGCCTGGGCTTCCATTCTCAAGGCAGCTTCCAGGGCAATAATCATCATATCATTGAATGTTGTCTGTCTCTCTTCTGCAGTCGTTTCTTCACCAGTCAAGAGGTGATCACTAATTGTCAGAAGTGCCAATGCCTGTTTGTTGTGTTTAGCCGCTAATGAATACAGACCAGCTGCTTCCATTTCGACAGCCAGCACGCCATAATCAGCTAGCTTTTGCTTGTCCAGTTCCTGATTGTAAAAGCGGTCTGCACTTAACACGTTTCCTACTCGAATGCTCATGCCTTTATCCATTCCTATGTCATAAGCGTGTCGCAGCAAATCAAAGTCAGCTATAGGCGCAAAATCAACCTGATTGTTGAAAATATGACGGTGAAGGCTAGAATCCGTTGTAGCTGCCTGAGCCAGTACCACATCACGTATCTTGATTTCGTTTTTCAATGCACCGGCTGACCCTACACGAATAAGGTTTTCAACGCCGTATTCCTGAATCAGTTCTTCTCCATAAATCATGACAGAGGGAATACCCATTCCAGTACCTTGTACAGAAATTTCCTGTCCTTTGTATGTTCCGGTATAGCCGAATGCATTTCTGACTGTGTTGTACTGCTTAACATCCTCTAAGAAGGTTTCTGCAATATACTTCGCGCGCAGGGGATCTCCTGGCATTAGAACTGTTTTGGCAATTTCACCTTTTTTTGCTTCGATATGTGTACTCATTATTGTCTCTCCTTTTAATTTTTATTTATTGTCATTAAGATAATCCTGAAACACTTCATCAAATACACTCATGGAGTCAATGTAATCTGCGTCTATTTCAAGATAGCGCGAAATTTCATCGTAACTCTCTGAGTGTTTAGGAAAGGACCCGTCCATATCCACCGCATTGGCGAAGAGGGTCACTTCATCTTTTTTGTACGGATCTCTGAGTGTTTTAACGTAATGATAGAAAGAACGCCTCATTCATCAATCACCTGCTTGTTTTGCTCTGCCCACGTTTTTCTTTCTTCTTTTTCTTTGGCGTACAGCCGCGGGTTTTTCTTGTAAAACTGCTGATGCTCTTCTTCAGCAGGATAAAACTCGGAGGCTTTCTCTATAGTAGTGACAACCGGATCGGTATACTTTCCACTCAGCTCAAGCCTTTTCTTTGATTCCAAGGCAGTCTGTTTCTGTTCTTCGTTATAGTAAAAGATGACCGGTCGGTAGCTATCTCCTCTATCCATAAACTGGCCCATTGCATCCGTTGGGTCTGTCTGCTGCCAGTAGATTGACAATAGCTTTTCAAAAGACAGCTTACTCTCGTCGTACTCGATATAGACTGCTTCGGTATGGCCCGTTTTCTGTTTTTTCACTTCTTCATATGTCGGGTTCTCCATCCAGCCTCCAGTATAACCGGAAACCACCTTTTTTATGCCATCCGTTTCTTCGAATGGCTGAACCATACACCAGAAACAGCCTCCGGCAAATAATGCTTTCTCCATAAATCAGAACCCTTTCTAAAGTAACATTTTTACTGAATTAAAAGTATATCATCTAATGGCTTCTTCAGGCAAAACAATACCAATGCGAATATCATCTGCTTCCAGATCAATATGCTGCATTTCGAAAGTCGTACCGTTTTCAAGCTGGAATTCATTGAGTGCTACTAATATAATCTGCTGTTCACTGTCCACTCGTACCCATTCAGGCAAGTCAATCTGCTGACTAATCACATTCATCGCCATGCTGATTGGCAGCTCAAATGACCCCAATTGAATAGACTGCGCACGAAGTTGTAAATTGCCGTCTTCCATGACGTAAGGATCTGTGAGCAATGTGAAATCAACATCGAATCCAAGCACTTGAAGGACGCCGTGCAGTTCAGCCTGGTCAGTTAGCTCAAAGTGGAACTCTGGATCTTCCTCTTCCATTTCTTCTTCAAGATATAAATTTACCACCTGATTCATCTGACTTCTGTTTGTCAGCAGTTCAAACGTTACGGGATTGTCAACACTGACAGGTTCACCAGTTGTCGATTGATTACTATCTGACGTGGTACCCTGAAGGTTAATGACCAGCCAGATGACAAAAGTTATATTTAATGCGAAGATAATGAAAAAGGCCCACATCCATCCGCTGGATTTTCTTGATCGGTTTCCTCTAGTTTCAGACAATTATCATGCTCCTTTCTACAATATTTAAGGTCTTCAATCTGTTTATTCGATTTAACGCTTCACTCATTCTATGTTATACTATACGAAAGTTAAAAGAATGAGTCTTTCTAAAGTAGTATACCAAATTTTTATATGGTCGTACAGAATGTGAGAGACAAAGGAGGTCCACATGGGAAATTCGAATAACGACTCGCTGTTTACCAGAAAATACTTAATTATTAATGAAGTATTAAATGCAGTGACACATGGAATTGGAGTCATATTAAGTATTGTTGCCTTGATATATTTAGTGCAGAAGGGACTTGATTATGGAGGATTGTTGGAAGTTACCTCGTATACGGTATATGGTGTAACATTAATTCTTCTCTATCTTTCCAGTACATTGTATCATAGTCTGACTTTTACAAAAGCAAGGCGGGTTTTCCGGGTCATTGATCATTGTAGTATTTTTCTTTTGATAGCTGGTACCTATACGCCCTACACTTTAATTACAATTGGTGGTCGGCTTGGCATCATTTTGACTTTGCTGATTTGGACTATTGCCCTGTTTGGAGTCATCTATAAAACAGTCTGGTTCAAAAAGTTCCAAGGATTATCCGTCTGGCTGTACATCGCTATGGGATGGATCTCCTTATTCTTCATCCATTACCTTTATCAGGGACTAGGCACTCGCGGCTTTATTTGGCTGATTGCCGGTGGGCTATCCTTCACTGTAGGTGCCTTATTTTACAGATTAAAGCACGTAAGATTCATGCATGTCGTATGGCATTTGTTCGTTCTCACTGGAACAGTCTGCATGTTTTTCTCCATATACCTGTATACCTAAACAGGACCAAGCTATAGGCTGATTTAGATATACAGAATATTTAAGCAACTAAAAAAATATAAACCGCCCAGCTGTCTTACTATTCAAGACAGCTGGGCGGTTTTCGTTTATCGGAAAAATAGTCTGTTATCCTTATTTTTTTCTCTTATAAATCAGGAAGGTATGTGGGTGTCTGTTTTGCTCATCCACTGTTCCTTCTACCTCTTCAACCAGTTCAAATTTCTCGTAATCTATCTCAGGGATAACCGTATCACCTTCAAACGTATCGTGAATGACAGTGCGGTAAAGCATATCAACCTCATCTAAGAATTCTTCAAACAAAGAAACTCCACCAATAACGTGTAAGGGTTTGTCCTCGTCTTTAGCCGCTTCCATCAACTCTTCCTTACTGTGACAGACTACAACTCCAGGAGATTCATATGATTCATTTCGAGTCATTACAAAATTCTTTCTGTTTTTCAAAGGAGGGTTTGGAATGCTTTCAAGTGTTTTCCTGCCCATAGCAACATTTCCTGTTAATGTAACTTTCTTGAAAAATGCCATATCAGCGGGAAGTGACCAAGGAAGCTGGCCATCTTTCCCGATTACTCCATTTTCATCTTCAGCCCAAACAAAGGTTATCAAATCAATCTTCTCCTTGTTAGTTGCTCTGAACAACTACATATTTGTATTATGCAAATTAGTTAGTTTTATACCGCAATTGGTGCTTTTATTGACTTGTGTGGGTTATAGTTTTTGATCTTAATATCGTCCATTTCAAAATCAAATATACTTTTTTCCGGGTTTAATTCCAATTGAGGAAAGTCTCGAATATCTCGGGTTAATTGCTCATTGATCTGGTCCATGTGATTGAGGTAGAGATGAGCATCTCCGAGAGTATGAACAAATTCTCCCACTTCCAGTCCTGTTTCTTGTGCTATTAAATGCGTCAATAATGCATAACTGGCTATATTGAAAGGTACACCTAAAAACACATCGGCACTTCTCTGATAAAGCTGGCAACTTAATTTATTTCCATCTACATAGAATTGAAACAGAGTATGACAAGGTGGAAGAGCCATAGTTGGCACTTCTTCTGGATTCCAGGCAGAAACGATGTGTCGTCTTGAATAAGGATTTGTTTTAATAGAGTCTATCACATTCTGAATCTGATCGATGAAGCCACCCTCTTTTGTCTCCCAAGCACGCCACTGTGCCCCATATACGTTTCCTAAAGAACCATATTTTTCTGAAAAATCATCATCAGATAATACTTTTTCTCTAAAAACATTCATTTCAGCTTCATACAGTTTTTTAAAGTCTTTATCTTCCTGAACACGCAGACCAAAATTTGTCATATCCGGCCCCTTGTAGTCTTCGCTCTTGATATAACGTTCAAATGCCCACTCGTCCCAAATATGGTTATTGTTCTCGAGTAGAAATCGAATGTTGGTATCTCCTTTTAAGAACCATAGCAATTCACTTTTGATTAATTTAAAGAAGACTCGTTTCGTTGTTAGTAATGGAAATCCTTTTTGTAAGTCAAAACGCATTTGATGTCCAAAGACAGATTTGGTTCCTGTACCGGTTCTGTCCTCTCTTTTTGTTCCTTCATTTATAATTCGTTTGGCTAAATCTAGATATTCTTGTTCCATTTTTTGCACCCCTTAACTATATTGTGCCAGATATTCCCATCTCGCATATTTCTCTTCCAGTTTCTCATTCAAATTAGATTGTTCTCTGGTTAATTCCGCTAGTTTTACATGATCAGACACATTTTTTTCCATGTCCACTTCTATCTCTTGCAGTTTATTCTCAAGTGTTTCAATATCTTTTTCTATTGTTTCCCATTCTTTTTTCTCCATATAAGAAAGGGCTGTTTTTTCTTTGACTTCTTTGTCTTTTTTCGGCTGTTCTTTAACTTTCTTTTCTAACGTCTTCTCCGGCTTCATTTCTTCACTTTGCTGAAGATAATCAGATAAGGAAGAATAACTTTCTTCAATTTGTCCCTCCCCTTTAAATATAAGCAGCTTGTCTGCCACCTTATCAAGGAAATACCGGTCATGAGAAACAGCTATGACCGCGCCAGAGAAAGAAGCGATATAGTCTTCTAAAATAGTTAAGGTCTGTACATCCAAGTCATTTGTCGGTTCGTCGAGAATAAGAACGTTCGGCTGCTGCATCAGTATCTTCAGCAAGTACAGTCTTCTCTTTTCACCGCCCGACAGCTTGTTGATGGGGGAACCATGCATTGAACGGTTAAACAAAAAGCGTTCCAAAAGCTGGGAAACACTCACCGAGGAACCATCAGCCAGTTTCACTTCTTCGGCAATTTCTCTCAAGTAAGTAATTACTCGCTTGTCTTCATCAAATTCCTCGTTAATCTGCTTGTAAAAGCCGATTTTCACTGTTTCGCCAATAGTTAAAACACCATTGTCCAGTGGTTCTTCATTAGCCAAAATATTTAAGAAGGTTGTTTTCCCAGCACCATTTACGCCCGTTACACCTATTCTATCAGTCTGCTGAATCAGCAGATTAAATTGGTCAAGGATGACAATGTCTTCTATATTTTTTGAAGCAGCTTCCAGCTCCATGACTTTTTTTCCTAATCTGGATCCAGATAAATTCAGTTCGAGGTCAGACTTCGTTTCCTGACTTTTCACTTTACTTTCCAGTTGTGAGAAGCGTTCTTTCCGCGCTTCCTGCTTCGTTCCACGTGCCTTGACCCCTGCCCGCATCCAGTCCAGTTCCTGTTTGTACATCTGTTTCTGCTTGTGCTGCAGTCTCTGTTCTGTCTCTTCTCTTTCTGCTTTCAGTTCAAGGTACTTTTGATAGTTTCCGGGATAAGAGTGTAAAAGACCATTTTCCAGTTCTACTATTTCGTTAGATACTCTATCTAGGAAGTAACGGTCGTGGGTTACCATTAGTAAGGCCCCTCTGTATCCCGCCAGATAATCTTCCAGCCACTTTATCATTTGAAAATCCAGATGGTTTGTCGGCTCATCTAAAATCAGAAGGTCCGGTTCCTGTATGAGGACTTGAGCCAATGCGGCTCTTTTTTTCTGTCCACCTGATAAGTTCATAACTTTCTGACCACTGTCTGCAAGTCCCAGACGAGTCAATACTGCTTTAGATCGGGCTGAAACATTCCAGGCATCTTCCTGATTCATCCGTTTCTCGGCTTGGGTAAATTCATTTTGTATGGTTTCATCCATAGGATTGTCAGACAGACGGTTTAAGACTTCCTCGTAATATCTGGCCGCTTTGACCATTGGAGAGTCCCCGTCAAATACTGTTTCAAATACTGTCTTTGTTTCATCTAATTCATTTTTCTGACTCAAATAACCTATAGCATAATCTCCGGGACGGGAAATGGTTCCTTCGTCCGGCTTTAAATTACCGGCAACTATTCTCAGCAGACTCGTTTTGCCAGTTCCATTAACGCCTATCAGACCAATACGCTGATTCTCTTTAATGGAAAAATTAATGCCTTTGAATAATGTCTTTATGCCGTAAGAATGCCTTAAATCTTCAATTTTCCATTCTTTCATATGTTATCTCCTCACCTTTTGTTCTTTTTAATTCTAGCATAGTTTTAATGAGGTTTCACTACCGTGAAGAAACCTTCTTGAACATCAAGATGGATTGACTCGAGAAAGCGAATACTTTATACTAAACTCAATAGGCGACTATACTTAAGATATCTTAGGGGGAAAACGATGACTATAGGCACTGTTAAATGGTTCAATAACCAGAAAGGTTATGGCTTTATTCAATATAATGATGAAGATGATGTTTTCGTACACTTTACCGGTATTGATATGGAAGGGTACAAAGCATTAAATGAAGGCCAGAAAGTAGAGTTTGATATCGTTGAAGGGTCACGTGGTCCTCAAGCTACTAATGTCGTTGTTAAAGATGAAGATGATGAATAAGATAAATTACATAGATAAAGATCAGATGACATAAAGTCTGGTCTTTTTTCTATTTTAACAGTCTCAGATTTACTATTGATATAAGGAGAATTAGCATGCTTAAAATATATAGTGATGGAGCTGTTTCACAAAAAGAGAAACTGGCAGGCATAGGACTGCTTATAGTGGGCGACGGTTTACATGAGCAGCTGAACTTTCCACTGACTGATACATTAGATAATCACCTTGCTGAACTTCAGGCTTTTTACCAGGCTGTAAAATGGGTCGTCGACAATGACCGGTTAAACGAATGGACCATTTTTCACACAGATAGTCAGCTGGTCGCTCAGTCACTCAAGAAACAATACATAAAAAATTCGGACTACCAGCCTGTTTTCAAAGACATACAATTCTTACTGGGTAAGCTCAACCTCTACGAGGTCACTTGGATTCCGGAAAAGAGTAATAAAGGAGCAGATAATCTTGCCAAACAGGCCATCGCTAGTCAAATGAAAAAATAGCCTGTCTCTAATAATGGAAACAGACGAGAGAAAACGATTCTCGGTTCTATTTCCTGTTTTTTTAAAAACGCACCCCTCTCCCTACAACATAACGATGATGGGAAACAGCGGTGCGTTTTAACTATTAATTATAAAAGAGATTATCTGTCGGATAAATCGGGTCATTAGTAATATCGATACCCAGCATTCGAATAGTCTGAGCATTTTCATTGTTGAGCATCACAGTTGAGTGCGCCTGTGCTTCTTTTAAATGTTCAATCTGTTTGTAAGCCAGTGAAGCGGTTGGATTTGTAACGGCACTAATGGCCAGTGCTATTAGCAGTTCGTTCGCAGATAAAGTAGGGACTTTACTTTTGAGTTCATTCGTTTTCAGCTGCTTGATCGTTTCCAGAATCATAGGTGCCAGTAAATCAATTTCATCCGATATATTCGCCAGTGATTTTAGACTATTGACAATCGCCGCAGCAGACGCATCCATAAGAGATGTTGTTCTGCCAGTGATGATTTTTCCATTCGGGAGTTCAATCGCCATTACAGCCTGCTGATTTGTACTGTTGAGTCTAGTCTGGACTTTTTCAGCATACTCTCTAGCCACAGTGACTGTTGTTCTGTGTTCTTTCTTAAGCCCATTTTCTTCCAGAATCAGCTGCATATGACGCAAGGTTTCATCATCTGCGGTTCCTTTAATATAATCATTTTCAATGGCAAAAGCTCGACGAATAATCTCTTGTTTTGACGCCTCGCAGACGAGTTCATCATCTACGATACCGGACTTCAGACGATTAACGCCCATATCGGTTGGCGACTGGTAAACAGACGCTTTCCCGGTAATTTTTTCAATAATTCGTCTGATGACCGGAAACATTTCCATATCACGATTGTAATTGACGGCCACTTCACCGTATGCTTCAAAATGGTAGTTGTCCAGCATATTAACATCTTTCAAATCAACTGTGGCCGCCTCGTAGGCACTATTAACTGGATGCTTAAGTGGCATGTTCCACACTGGAAAGGTCTCAAACTTTGCGTATGACGCTTCGTTTCCGTTAGCGTATTCGTGATACAACTGGTTCAGACAAGTCGCCAGTTTGCCGCTGCCTGCGCCTGGGGCTGTTACTACTACCAGCGGTTTCGTCGTTTGAATAAAGGCATTGGAAGCAAATCCATTATCCCCTACAATCGCTTCTACGTTAGTCGGATAGCCTTCTATTTCCTTGTGAGTGTGTACGACAATTCCGCTGCGTTCCAGTTTTGACATAAATATTTTTACATTAGGTTGTTCATGGTAACGGGTTATGAGCACACTGTTAACAGGTATGCCGTATGCCCGGTACTCATCAATCAATCTAAGAACATCTCGGTCATAGGTGATGCCGTAGTCTCCTCTAACCTTGTTACGTTCAATATCACCTGCAAAGACACAAATGATGATTTCTGACTGGTCTTTCAGTGAAGCCAGAAGTTTCATCTTAGCATCTTCATCAAAACCCGGCAGTACACGTTTGGCGTGCTTATCTCCTATCAGCTTTCCCCCAAATTCGAGGTAAAGCTTCTCGCTGTTCTCCACCCTCTCCAAAATATAGGCAGACTGTTCTTTAAGGTATTTATCTGTATCAAATCCAACTTTTTTCATAATGTCCTCCTAAAAACTAAAAATCAACAGATTAATTATAGCATTAATCTGTTGATTAGCTGTTACTATTATAAAATTTTAAGCAGATGAGTCGTTTAACTGCAGTTCATCCATGCCAACCATTTTCTTGTTCAGCACTTCCTGAATGATTTTCTGGCTACTTTCCGGCTTGTTTTTCTTCAAGAGTTCAAGTAAGGTTTTTGCGCCATAATCCATTCCTCTAGCTCCAGTAATAAGCATAAGATCACCTTGTTCAATCTGATTGAGACTCGAAGAAAGGGCTTGCTCAAGATCATCATGGTATTCCACATCTATATTATAATCAGCCATGACAGTGAGAAAAGCCTGCAGCTCTTCTTCAGATACTTGGTCCTTCAATTTAACGTACGACCGGCTGGCCGTCAGCACCATTTTGTCAATAGACAATTTTCTAAACCACTGTGCCATTTTAGTTGCATTTTCCCGATTAAGTTCCGGACCATTGCTTCCTCTAATCGCATGAACAATTTTAATGGACTGGTAAGATAAACTCGCTAGCGTCTGCATGCTTGATTCAATATTATTTTCATTCAAGAACAAATCATCGACTATCATAAATTCTTCATCATACAAAATATGGAAGCGTCTCTCTACTCCCTCAAATGCCTCTATACCCCTTTTAACTGTTTCCACTGATAAATCATTCGCCAGTCCGACGATTATAGCTGTAAGCGCATTGTAAATGGAATGCTGGCCTGGAACATTCAAGTCCACAGGAAAAGAGACTGGAGCAAGCGTGTTTTCCGCCAGTGTCTTTATAGGTCTGTTTATATTAACTGTAAAGGATGGCCGTCCTGCCAGTAGCTGGACATCTGAGACTGTCACATCCGCTTCTCCATTAGTAACGCCGAAAGTCACGACTTGCGCCTCCGTTTCCTCCACTAGCGATGTCAGGAGTGGCTCATCTCCGTTAATGACAGCAATACTTTTACTTGATGCTTTTCTGATAAGAGAAGCCTTAGCAGAAAAATAGGCATCAAACGACCCATGAAGTACAATATGATCTTTATTAATGTTTGTAAAGGCAACCACATCAAATTCAACATCAGCAACCCTCTTCAGCTCTAAAGCAGATGAAGAAACTTCCATTGAAACATGTGTGACGTCAGCTCTCTGCATATCACTAAGATACCCTTGCAAATCCAAAGATTCTGGTGTTGTCAGTACACTCGGTGTTTTCCTGTCTCTATTTTTTATCATGACAGTACCAATCAGTCCTGTTTCCAATGCATCAGCCCTGAATACACAGTCAGTCATGTAAGTGATGGTGGTTTTCCCGTTGGTTCCTGTCACACCAAACACACTCATTTTTTCTGACGGGCGGTCAAAAAAGATGCTTGATAGTTTAGCAAGTGCTTCCCGGCTGTCTTCAACTTTGAACTGCGGCACATCCAGATCAGGGAGAAAACGTTCGACAATCAAGGCCGAAGCTCCTTTAAGTACAGCAGCCTCGGCAAATTTATGTCCGTCAGTCCTGTAGCCTGTTATGCATACGAATAATGTCCCCTCTTCCACTTCATTGGAATGATAAGCAAGTTTATGTATAGGAATGCTCTTTTCATTAGTGTTTTTTATATTGCCGGATATGACATCCACGGAATTTAGTAGATCTGAAAGTAGCATGCTGGTTTTTCCTCTCTTATTGGTCCTTGATAACCTCAAAAACAATTGTTACTTTATTTATGCTATCATTATTTATAGTACTTTTAAAAGGCACTTATATAAGTTTACTCATTTTGGGTCAAAAAGTCTTATTATTTGCTCATTATTTTTCTAATCTAATAATAGATTTCTCTTATTCACTTCTCTATTGATATGTAAGCCACATAACAGTGTAAGCGCTATTTATTAAAAGCATTAATTAGATTATACTGTAATTAACGTGTTCTGCCAAAATATATTGCAGAAATTTATAAAATCACTGATTAGAATGTAAAACTGGCAGGGAGGAAAAGCAATGAATCTGGAAAACATGATGACTGAATTAGTACGGCATCAAAAGCCGTCCCAGGCGGTACATATGGAGAAGTACATGCGCAATCAATTTACTTTTCTTGGTATACAAGCAAAAGAAAGACGAGACATCTCGAGGTCCTTTTTAAATGCTGAAAAGAGAAACAAAGAAATAGACTGGGATCTTATTTACTTTCTTTGGAACCAGCCTTATCGTGAGTACTTATATATCGCCTGTGACTATCTTTTAATCAAAAAAAAGCAACTAGTCCCGGGAGATCTTAACCACCTGAGAAAACTGGTCGAATCACATTCCTGGTGGGATACAGTTGATCAGTTAGATAAAGCTGTTGGTACTTTAACTCTTGCCAATCCCGAATTAAATTCAACTATGCTGGAATGGAGTCAGTCCGACAATTTATGGCTGCGGCGTGTGGCAATCAATCATCAGCGTGGACGTAAAGCAGAACTGGATACCGTATTACTCGAGCGTATCATCCTTAACAATCTTGGATCCACTGAATTCTTTATTAACAAAGCAATTGGCTGGATATTAAGAGATTACAGCAAAACGAACCCCGTCTGGGTTAAGTCATTTTTAGACAAGCATAAAAAACAGCTGCACCCTTTAAGTATCAAAGAAGGCAGCCGTTATTTATCTTAAATTTTCTTTTGTCATGCAAAACTCTCGATTACTCGCCAGTCATATGAATATCCATTTGAGGATACGGTATGGATATACCTTCCTGATCAAAACGCGTTTTGACTGACTCCATAATGTCAAAGTGAACCGTCCAGTAGTCTTCCGCTTTCACCCATACTCTGACAACATAATCAACTGCACTGTCTCCGTGGGCTGACAAGCGTATAAAGGGTTCCGGATCTTTCAGAATCAGGTCGTGAGCATGTATCACTTCAGAAAGGGTCTCGCGCACATGCTTGTTGTCCGCTTCATAACCGACACCGAAAGTAAAGTCTACTCGGCGGGTATCGTGGACAGAATAATTCACAATACCGGCATTCGACAAATTACCATTGGGCACATAAATCATTCGATTATCAGGTGTAATCAGTTCAGTATAGAGAATTTGGATGGCTTTAACTGTGCCGCTATACCCTCCACCTTCTATGTAGTCACCAACCTTAAATGGGCGCATGGTCAAGAGCAGTACGCCACCGGCCAGGTTGGATAATGCCCCTTGAAACGCAAGTCCAATAGCCAGACCTGCCGCACCTAAAATGGCCACAAATGATGCGACGGGAATGCCCAGTATACTGATGACTGTAATAACCAGCATCAACTTTAAAGCGACACTAACAACCGAGATCAGAAAGGGTTTTAAACTTTCATCCAATTTTGATTTCTCAATTTGATTTCCTGACAGTCGAACCGCTCCTTTAATCACGCTCCAACCAATAACCAGTGTTAGAATAGCAAAAACCACCGGCATCGCAAGCTCTACTGCTAAATTAATCCAATTCATATTCAGTCTCCTTCTACAAAAAAATTGGCCCCACTACATTGGAGCAGGACCATTTTAACACACTTACTCCTCTCTTTCATTTATCTTCAATCGAGATTATTTGGCTTCTTCCAGCTTAACCTTCCCCATATAATTCGACAGCATACTGAACATTACAGTACTCATTGTCGTCGCCACTGCTATAGTCAGCAGTACAGACGGATCAGAAAAATTATTAATGACCACCGCATATGCCACTGCACCATTTCGCTGGCCGGATGTAAAGCCGGAAGTAATCCGCATCGACTCATTGGAATTAAAATACTCCATCATAAATCCGATAGCTGAAGCCCCCACAACTATACCAATGCTGCTTACGATGACACCACTGCCAAGCAGGCTGATCAGCTCCGGAAGAAGGCCAATAATCATTCCGTAAATTGCTATGTTCATGGCTAGCTTCTGTAATCTCAAAGCAAATGGTCGAATGCGACGGGAGAATTGTTTGAAAAAGATCCGCATAGCCGAACCAGCGCTTAAAGGTATTAATATACTCGATACTAGGCTACCAACAAGGTCGAGCGACGTAATCTCTGCTCCCTCTATCATAAATGGCAGCAAAACAGGAAGAAAAATAACGGTCGACAAGGTTAATACAATCATTGATGAAACTGCATATACTGTCTGATTGCCTGTAGCCTGAACAAAAGCAATTACGGTTGAAGCTCCTGCGCATAAGAATAGAATCAGCAGACCAATCGCGTACTGAGAATCAAGCGGCATGATTCTCAATAACAACCATAAGGCTGATGGAATAAGTAAATTGTTCAGAAGAATTAACCTAAGAAAGTATGACCAGTTGTGTCTCACTGTTGAAACAATGGTTTTGGGGTGTTCACTCATACCTGAGTTAAATACCAGCAAAATAATAAACAATGGCATAATAAAATAACTTACCTGATACACTGTGTTCAATAATTGTGTCAAACTATCCATCAAACATGCTCCTTAAATATACTAATATATATGTTAATGCTTTGGCTAAATTTATCAAATTTTAGCAACTTCTGTAGTGTAGCATAATTTACTAAGCACGCGTAGCTATTATTCGTTTAGTTGTTCTAATCTCTAGCAGTATCTAGGTCTCATTGGAAACACAATAAAATAACTTGTACCGTATTTGTACCATTTTAGGACTGCACACGCTTGCAAACTAAATAATGTAAAGTCGATTATCGTTTCACTTTATTATATGAAGTGTTTTCCTATATAAGTTCTCTCGCTTTCAAGATTTTTGCAACTTATGGTATGCTTACTCTTGTTCATTAAAAAACGATTAAATTTCAAGGAGTGAACTTATGTTAACCAACCCTGTTGTCATTTCAGTTGTTGTAATGGTAGGCTTGTCGCTATTCAAGCTCAATGTCCTGCTTGCACTTATTATGGGCGCTATTGTCGGTGGACTTTCTTCAGGCATGTCGCTTATCGAAACATTGGAAACATTAATAGGTGGGATGGGCGGTAATGCAGAAACCGCACTGAACTACATATTACTTGGTGCTTTGGCTGCCGCAATCCATCAGACTGGTGCTGCTAAAATCGTGACTCAGAAATTGTCACAAAGTATTAAAGGAACTGGACGGACGCTGATTTTCATCATTGCTTTTATCAGTATATTTTCTCAAAATCTGATCCCCGTTCATATTGCCTTTATTCCAATCCTTATTCCTCCACTCATTTCTGTGTTTAATAAATTAAAGATCGACAGAAGAGCTGTGGCTACTGCTTTGACATTTGGTCTTAAATCAGGTTACATTTTCATCCCTGTCGGGTATGGACTGGTTTTCCATAATATTATTCGTGACGAAATGGGTTTAAACGGCATGGACATTTCAGATATTGCCATCTGGCAAATTCTCTGGATTCCAAGTTTGGCTATGCTGGTCGGTCTTATTATTGCTGTACTTTTCACTTATCGTAAACCACGTGAATACGATGAAAAAACGGGAACTAAATTCGGATATAAAACACAGGATACCGAAGTCGAAACACTAAGTAGAAAACATATTGTTGCTCTTATTGGAGCTGTATCCGCTCTAGTTGTTCAGCTTGCTATCGGCTCTCTTGTTCTTGGAGCTATCGTCGGTCTGGCCATTATGGTTGTAGGTGGAGCCATTAAGTGGACCAATCTTGATGGAATGGTCAAAGAGGGTATTGGTATGATGGGCTTTATTGCTTTCGTTATGCTTGTCGCTTCTGGTTTTGGCGATGTTATTCGTGCAACTGGTGGAGTCGAGACGCTTGTTGATTCTGCTTCTGGTGTCATCGGAGGTAATCAGTTCATTGGTGCTACTGCTATGATTATTTTAGGACTCTTCATTACTATGGGAATCGGAACCTCTTTTGGTACTGTTCCAATTATAGCTGCCATTTATGTGCCTTTGGCTATTGAACTCGGGTTCAGTCCTGCTGCTACCATTCTCTTAATTGGTTCCGCAGCTGCTTTAGGCGATGCAGGATCTCCTGCTTCAGACAGTACCCTAGGTCCAACTGCCGGTTTAAATGTTGACGGTCAGCACGACCACATTTGGGATACGTGTGTGGCAACTTTCAGTCACTTTGACATTCCGATTATCGTTTTCAGTATCATTGGTGCTGTAATCCTTTAGTACAACAGACTATTCTATATCAAAAGAAAGCCAACTGCCGAAACAGTTGGCTTTCTTTTCGTCTCATAGTATAAGCTATATAATTAGACTATCATACTGATATTACTCACTGAACCAGATGGTTTCTTCACGCTTGGCACTATCCTTTGAGTCCGATGCATGCACTGAGTTTTGTGTCTTATCCAGACCATACATGCCGCGAATGGTCTGCTTTTCTGCATTAGCTGGATCAGTTGCTCCATTTAGTCTGCGAACACGTTTAACCGCATTCTCCCCTTCAACAAGAGCAAGCACTATGGGGCCACTTGTTATGTAAGAAATCAGCTTGTCATAAAATGGTTTGCCTTGATGTTCTGCATAGTGCTGTTCGGCCTGCTGAATGGATGGCGAAATCATTTTCAGTTTAATTACTTTCAGACCACTTTTTTCATAAACTGCCAAAATTTCTCCAATCAGATTTCTTTTGACGGCATCTGGTTTTATAATAACTAATGATGAGTCCATTCTGTTCCCTCCTGCTTGATATAATCGTGAAGCTAAATGACTTTTGATCTTAGTTTTATTGTACTACTTTAATTATACATAAATCTTTACTTTCAAGTAGTAAAGGACACTTGGAATTTATCCTTACCAGCTCCTTTAACAGTTTAATTCGCAGATACCTAACTTTCATAAAAAGCAAACTGCGATTCGATTCAGTTAAAATAAACTAGTTGTCAAATGAAACTTTATATTTTTTCCTAGCTATGCTATGCTTATAAAGTTGAGTTTTTACAAAATAAGGAGGAAATTGTTATCAATAAGACATTTTTATCAAAGACCATTACTTTACTATCCGTACCGCTTATTCTATCTGCTTGTGGAAATGACAGTTCAGAGACTGGGAAAGAAACAAGCGTCGGAGAAGAACTGGACTACACAATAACCGGTATTGAACCCGGTGCAGGTATGTCTGAACAAGTCCGTGATACACTTGACGAATATGATAACTTAGCAGGCTGGGAAGTTCAAGAGAGCTCCACAGCGGGTATGCTGACTGAACTGGGACAGGCTATTGATAATGAAGAGCCTATTGTCGTAGCTGGCTGGACACCCCATTATAAATTTGAAATATATGACCTTAAAGTTCTGGATGATCCACAAAATGTTTTTGGCGATGCAGAAGGCATCAACACTCTAACCCGAGTTGATCTCGAAGAAGATATGCCCGAAGCATTTGAATTACTTAGTCGATTTGAATGGGAACCCGAAGATATGCAGGCCATCATGTATGAAGCTTTGGAAAGAGACTTCGACGAAGTTGCGTCAGAATGGATAGAAGACAATCGGGATACTGTGGATGAATGGGTTGAAGACATTGACCCTGTCGATGGCGAGTCATTTGAACTTGGATCGATTCCTTGGGATACTGATCGCTCTTCTGCTAATGTTGCTGCGCAGGCCTTAGAAGAAATCGGGTATGACGTGACAATAACAAACGTTGATCCTGCTGTTCTTTACCAAGCGTTAAATCAAGGAGAAGTGGACGCGTCAGTAGCTGGATGGCTGCCAACCGCTCAGGGAGCATTTATGGAGACATATGGCGAGAATATTGTTGACTTAGGGCCTAACTTGACAGGAACGGTTATCGGATTCGTGGTTCCTGAATACATGGAAGATATCAATTCCATTGAAGATCTGCCTGAAAGAGATTAATTTAATATATATGTAAAAAGGAGTACAATGAACCTATCGACAGGTTTATTGTACTCTTTTCATTAATTAAACGGCAATACAGTAACAATTTTCTACTGATAACATAACCAAACTATCCCTTACATGCTAGGAGCATACTTATGAACTCAAGTTTCGCACCCTAATAAATGCTTCACAATCCTATCGGATTAACCCTCACCAAAGAAATTACGCAGCAATTTGTTCTTGGTTTGACTGATTTCCAATCAAAATTTCTTTGAATGCCGCCGGT
>NZ_BAAGPH010000046.1:0-83500 GCF_054784355.1 Alkalibacterium psychrotolerans
AGTCACGAAGCTGAGTCACTGTGGTATTGTTTGTACGCGCAATCCCACTTAGTGTATCACCAGCTTTTACAGTGTAGCTTGCCTCACCTGGTTTGGCTGGTTCCGCTGGTGTTGGGGCTGGTGTTTCAGGTTGTGGAGCTTCTTCTTTCTGAGCAGAAATTACTAGGCGCTGACCTACAAAGATGCGGTCTGCATTTTCCAGGTTGTTCCAGTCACGTAGTTGGGTCACAGTTGTACTGTGAGTTCTCGCAATCCCACTCAAGGTGTCGCCTGCTTTAACTGTATAGCTAGCCTCACCTGGTTTGGCTGGTTCAGCTGGTGTTGGCGCTGGTGTTTCTGGTTTCGGAGCTTCTTCTTTGTCAGCAGTCACGACTAAACGTTGACCTACAAAAATGCGGTCCGCATTTTCCAAATTATTCCACTCACGAAGCTGAGTCACTGTGGTATTGTTTGTACGCGCAATCCCACTCAGTGTGTCGCCTGATTTTACAGTGTAGCTTGCTTCGCCTGGCTTTTCTGGTTTAGCTGGTTCAGCCGGTTTTGGTACTGAAGGGGTTTCAGCTTGAGCAGCAGGTAAAATCAACTGCTGGTTTACAAAAATAGTGTCCCCTTTCAAGTTGTTAGCTTCTCTAAGCTGGCTGACAGTAGTATTGAATTCTCTGGCAATTCGAGTCAGCGTGTCTCCTCGAACAACTGTATATAATTGATCTTTTGACTCCTCAGTTTCTTTAGGAGGTGTTTCAACTGGTTTAGACTCTTCAGGTTTAGTTTCTTCCTTAGGAGGTGATTCGACTGGCTTAGTCGGAGCAGTCTCCAGTTTTGGAACTTTCAATGTCTGGCCGACAAAGATTAAGTCACTCGAAATATTGTTGGCAGCTCTTAATGCTTGCACTGTCGTATTATAATCTCTCGCAATTTTACTCAACGTGTCTCCTCGAACCACCGTATAATTGGTGGTTTCCTTAAATGTATTCGATGGAGACGGTGTTGTCGGTGCAGGTGCCGGGTTTGGCACTGGCGTCGGTTTATTTCCACCAGATACAGGCATATCGAAACGAGTCAAATCAAATAACTGAATTAAGTTGTTCAATTTATTGGCATAGGTCGGATCTGTCGCGTAACGTCCCTGCAGCCATGCCGTAGCATCACGGTACGACGTAGTATTTTCAATCCAAGTGCCACTATAAAAGAGTGGATTCCAGCTCGTTCCGCTTCTTAGGAGTCTGGCGTTATCTCTTAACGACTCTTCGTAGCCAGGGTATTTTTTGAAGTTGTCGACTATTGTAATCCAGCCTGTGTGAGCATAATACTCTCTTGTCTGTTTAGCTACACTTTGACCATTGTAGCTTCCTTTGATTCCAAATAAGTTATGATTTGGTGGCAAAGATAAACTACTTTTTCCGTAACCCGACTCCAAACTAGCCTGAGCAATCATTACGGATGCATATAAGCCATGTTCAGCAGCGACTTCCTGAGCAAAGCCGGAAATCTGGTTAATAAATGCTGCTGGCGTGTTTGCCTGTCCAATATTACCTGGAGTTGTCGGTTGCGGTTGTCTAGCCTCTGCTACTCCTGCTTCGTTGATAGCCAAAACCTGCCCAACTGACAGTCGATTGACGTTAGTGATATTATTCAGACTGGCTATTTTAGCCACTGTAGTGTTGTAGGTCTGAGCTATTCTTCCAAGCGTGTCACCAGATTTAACCACGTAGACAATCGGTTTTTCTTCAGGCTTAGGTGCGGGCGTCGGCTCTGGTTTTGGTTCGGGCTTCGGTTCTGGAACTGGTTCGGGTTTTGGCTCGGGAGCCGGTTCGGGTGCAGTCTCAGGTTCAGACTTCTCCTCTTCCACTACTTCAGTTTCAGCTTCTTCATTAACGTTTTCATCAACATCACTGGAAGACTCTGAATCAGCCTCATCAGCTTCAATGGAATCCATGTCGCTTTCTTCCTGATCTTCATCAATAATCATATTTTCCTGCACTGATAAATATTCTTCAGCGAGCACTTCAGTTGCGGCTTCAAGTACTTCTTCCGATTCGCTGACCATTTCATCCGATTCATCTGACAAATCGTTCTCGGCTGCCTCTAGGTCATCATTTTGACTGTTTAAAGCATTTTCAACTAATGCATTAAATATTGTATCTAACTGTTCAACCGATAACTGGTCATTATGTAATTGTTCCAGTATCTCTTCTCCACCGGCAAGTTTTATCATGCTGACTAACTGGGTTCTGATGAATTCCATTTCTTCCGTCAATTCAGTGTGTTGGAATTCATCTAGTTCTAATGGTTTAGTTTCTTCACTGTTTTCAAGATGTGGGACTTCATCTTTTTCTTCAATTGTGAAGTTTAAGGCTGTATACTGTTCATATAAATCCAGTAATTCTTCCTTATTCAAATTCAGTTCCTGAGCTTCTACTGTGCTGGCTAAGGGGATGAATGCCATCAGACTGCTGAGAATTCCAGCGGACAACGTAATATTTCTCTTTAAATTCGGGGATTTGGGAGATAACGGTGTTGTTTTTGTCATATTCGTTTTGCTCCTCTCGGGATTACTGATTGTTGTGATACTATATTATACCCCGAGACTGAAAGAATCGGAATCATTATTATGACCATTTTCACTTTGTAAACTTACTGTAATATATCTTTGAGCAAACTCTAATATTTACTTAAATTTAACCCTCAGAAAGGACAATTTATATGCTTTTAAATCCTCTCCGCTTTTCCCATGCAGTACTTGAAAATACTGTTCAAGTAGGTGATGTTGTTATTGATGCGACGGTTGGTAATGGGCATGACACCCTGAAACTGGCCAGTCTAGTTAAAGACGACGGTAAAGTTTACGGTTACGATATACAATATGAAGCTATCCAATCAACTAGAGTTAAACTTAAGGAAACTGGTTTGTCTGACATTGTTGACCTTCTTCACAAGGGTCATGAAAATATAGCACACTTGCCTATCGAACATTCAAAAGTCAGTGCTGTAGTCTTCAATTTGGGTTACCTTCCATCTGGAGACAAAAATGTCATTACTTTACCAGATACAACTATTTCAGCTATAGACAGCTCCCTGCCTCTTCTAAAAAAAGGCGGAATAATTAGCCTGATGATTTATCATGGTCATGAAGGTGGAGAAGAGGAAAAAGATGCTGTGACGAATTACGTATCCCAACTTTCGCAAAAAAAGTTCAGTGTTTTGCGCTATGGTTTTATTAATCAGAAAAATAATCCTCCTTTTCTCATCGTGATTGAAAAGAAATAGCAGCACGACCTGTGATTAAACCATGCATATTAAAAAGGCAGCCTCATATAGGAGACTGCCTTTTTGTCATGCTTATTTAGATTTAATGTATGTTTTACCAATTGCAGCGGGTGCTTCAGCACGACCGATGACTCCAACTAATACTAGAATAGTCAGGAGATACGGTAAAACCTGCAGCCAAATGCCAGGCACATCTTGAATGATTGGAATATAGTTTCCGATACGCGCCAGACTTTGTGCAAAACCGAAGAATATAGCCGCTCCCATTGCACCCAGCGGGTTCCATTTACCAAAGATCATCGCAGCCATAGCGATAAACCCTTGTCCTGCAACAGTCAAAATACCGAATTCATTATGAATAGCCTGAGCTTGAATGGCTCCACCCATACCACCTAAGAATCCTGAAATCAAAACGCCGGCATACTTCATTGTATACACTTTGATACCTAGAGTTTCTGCAGCATGTGGGTGTTCCCCAACTGAACGCAGACGTAAACCAAAGCGTGTTTTAAAGAGAACGAACCAGGCAATAACTGCAATGATAATTCCCAGATAAGCCGGTCCAGATGTATTACGGAAAAAGATAGGTCCGATTACCGGAATACGGTGCAGCAGTAAAATATTTGAACGTCCGAATGCACGCGGCAGTGGACCTGTCTGTGCAGCGCCATGAATAGCTCGCGTCAGGAAGACAGCTAGTGCCGGAGCAGCCAAGTTGATTACTGTACCCGAAACGATATGGTCCGCACGAAGATTAATTGTAGCAACCGCATGAAGAACAGAGAACAGGAGGCCAATGAATCCGCCAGCCAATAACCCAATCCATGGGGTCATATTTCCAAACGTGCCGAAAAACTGAATATTAAAGATAGCTGACATGAAGGCACCCATAACCATGATTCCTTCTAGTCCAATGTTAACAACTCCACCACGCTCAGAGAAGGTCCCTCCAAGTGCTGTTAAAATCAAGGGAGCGGCATACATTAACGAACTTGATACTATAAGTGACAACAGTTGTACAATGTCCATGCCTATTCTCCTCCTTCTGTTGCTTGTTTATTTGTCTGTACTTTTTCAAGAACTACACGAATCAGGTAGTTTGCCCCAACAAAGAAGATGATGGCTGCAATAACGATGCTTGCCATTTCATCCGGAACACCGGCACGGTTTGGCAGGAAGCCTGCACCTACATCCAGCACACCAAAGAGGATGGCTGAGAAGAAAATACCAATTGGATTACCCAATCCTAATAAGGCAACCGCGATTCCGTTGAAACCGACGTGCGGCAACCCGCTTTGTGTAAAGATATTCCCGAAGGTTCCCAGTCCGTGAATCGCTCCGCCTAGACCAGCTAATGCTCCACTGATTACCATGGACAAGATAATGTTCTTTGTGGCACTCATCCCTGCGTAACTTGAAGCGTGAGGATTCAGCCCCACTGATCTTACTTCAAATCCAGCTGTTGTCTGTGTCATAAATACCCAATAAAGGACAACCACAATAATAGCGATAAAGAAACCGACATTCAGTCTGGAACCGGCAGTCAAATTGGACAGCCAATCCAGTCTTAAGCTTGCATTCTCACTGACTCTTTCTGTTGTATTACCACTAGAAATAACATTTCTAATTAAATAGTTTGTTAGATGTAAGGCCGTATAGTTAAGCATAATAGTTACGATAACTTCACTCGTTCCGAAGTATGCTCTTAATGCTCCGGCAATTCCTGCCCAGATGGCTCCGAAGATTATTCCTACTAACAGACTTAGTGTAATTAATATAATTCGTGGTAAATCGGGAAATGCTAGAGCAATCCATATAGCACTAACCCAGCCAATCAGTAATTGTCCTGCAATCCCAATGTTGAAAAATCCTGCTTTAAAAGCTATAGCAAACCCAAGTCCAGTAAAGGTCAGGACGGTTGCCTGTCTCAATGCTTCACCGAAGAAGTACGCACTGGTGAACACTCCGGACAGCATAGCCTGATAAGCTGCAATAGGACTGTAGCCGAAAAACAGCATGAGCAATGCCCCAAATATGAACCCCATAATTATTGACAGGATGGGGACGAGCAGATTATTTAATCGATTGTTACTTGTTGTTAACAAGGGAATCGCTCTCCTTTCCTTCTGTTTCAGCCACTTGTTCGTGTGCCTTTTCTAAAGGAACACCCGCCATCAAGAGACCCAGTTCTTTTTCATTTGTTTCATCAGCTTTTACAACGGCTATAATATTTCCGTCATACATGACAGCGATTCTATCTGACACGTTCATAACTTCGTCCAATTCATAACTCATCAGCAAAACGCCTTTACCGTTATCACGCTGTTCAATTAATCGTTTGTGAATGTATTCAATTGCCCCTACATCAAGTCCTCGTGTCGGCTGAGCTGCTATTAATAGCGCCGGATCACGGTATATTTCTCGTGCAATAATTGCTTTCTGCTGATTACCACCTGACAAAGAAGCAGCAGTGTGCTCTTCACTTGGTGTACGTACATCGAACTCTTCAATTAGTCGTTTAGCATGTTCTTTTATTTCCTTGTGATTCAGAAAACCATGATTACTGAAGGGTTTCTGGTAATAGGTTTGCAGTGACATATTTTCTTCCAGTTTCATTGGCAGAACGAGACCATAACGCTGTCTGTCTTCTGGAATGTGTCCCAGACCAGTTTCAGTAATTTTTCTAGGTTTCTTATTAGTAATATCTTTTCCAGCTAATTTGATGCTTCCAGAATCGACTTTTGTCAGACCAGTAATCGCTTGAATCAGCTCGGATTGCCCGTTTCCGTCAACCCCTGCTATACCCAAGATTTCTCCTGCTTTGACGTCCAGGTCGATTGCTTTAACAGCATCGTATCCTCGCGCTTCTTTTACAGTGAGGTTTTTAATTTCAAGAACCGGATCTTTCGGATTAGCTGGCTTCTTGTCCACTTTAAAGGTAACAGAACGTCCCACCATCATATCAGCCAGTTCCTGCTGTGACGTAGTGGCTACATCTACAGTATCGATACTCTTACCTCTACGAATAACGGTACAGCGGTCGGCCACCTGTTTGATTTCATCCAGCTTATGAGTAATCAGAATAATCGATTTGCCTTCTTTAACAAGAGATGCCATAATTTCCATTAATTCATCAATTTCCTGTGGCGTTAATACCCCGGTCGGTTCATCAAAAATAAGGATGTCTGCCCCTCGGTAGAGAGTTTTTAAAATTTCAGCACGCTGCTGCATACCTACAGATATATCTCTAATACGGGCTTTCGGGTCAACACGCAAGCCATACTGGTCAGACAGTTCTTTTACATCCTTTTCAGCAGAAGCCTGATCCATAAAACCAAATTTATGCTTCTCCTTACCTAACATAATATTTTCTGTAACGGTAAATTTATCTACGAGCATAAAGTGCTGGTGCACCATTCCAATACCTAGTTGGTTTGCTGCATCTGGTGATGAAATGGAGGCTTTCTCTCCATTTACCCATATTTCTCCTTCTGTCGGTTCCAGTAATCCAGACAAAATGTTCATCAAGGTTGATTTTCCGGCACCATTTTCTCCCAGCAGCGCATGAATTTCGCCCTTTTTAAGGTCTAAAGTGATGTTGTCATTCGCTTTGAAGTTGCCGAACTTCTTTGTAATGCCTTTCATTTCAATAACCTTGTTTGCCTCAGACATGACCGATCCCTCCTTCGTTTTTCATTCATTTAAATAGAAACAGTTATTTTATCATTATACATTATTGTATTACGTTGGTAAATTGCAGTTAGATAAATCCTTATTAAAAATCTTCTTAAAAGTAAGTTTACCTTTGCTTTTAAAGATGAAAAAAGCGCCAGCCCAGAGACCAGCGCTTTATTCAATTCACTTGTGCCTATTCAAGTTTATATCGGTTGGGTACTGTTATTCGCTGTATGAAAACTCAGGAACTTCAATTTCACCGTCGATAATTTGCTGACGCGCTTCTTCAACGACTGACCATGCTTCATCAGACATGTTTCCGCGAGTAACGTCAACACCTTCTTCTTCAATTCCGTAAGCGATATTTTCTCCACCTGGGAATCCTTCTTCCATAGTCTGGTTAGCAGACATTTCGATTGCTGAACCTACACCTTTCAATGTTGAAGTTAGAGTGAAGTTTCCGCCGTCCCAGTTTCCTTCTTCTTCCTGGTCACGGTCAACACCGATTACCCAGATTTCGTCATCAGGATCTGATTCCAGACGGTTACGTGCTTCTGTGAATACTCCGTTACCTACTGCTCCTGCAGCGTGGTAAACAACGTCCGCACCATTGGCAAACATACCCGCAGCAATCTGCTGTCCAACACCGGCATCAGAGAATGATTCTGCGTACTGAACATCCACTTCGATGCTATCGTCAACATGCGCTACACCAGCAGTAAAGCCAGTTTCGAAACGGTCAATAACTGGAGAAGCGATTCCTCCAATAAAGCCAACACGGCCTGTTTCAGTTGTTTCTGCAGCCGCTACACCAGCAAGGAACGCTGCTTCGTGGTCACGGAATGTCAAGGAAACAACGTTATCACGATCTGAAATGTCATCAACAATTCCGAAGTTCTGATCAGGGTTCTGGTCAGCTACATCATTGACTGAATCAAGTAGCAGGAATCCGATACCGTAAATAATGTCGTATCCGTCAGCATTAGCCTGGTTCAAGTTAGGAACAAAGTCAGCTGAATCATTTGACTGATAGTAAGCAATGTTGTCATCGCCAACGCCATGGCTGTCTGCCCAGTCATTCATACCTTCCCAAGCGGACTGGTTGAAAGAACGGTCATCTACGCCACCTTCGTCGGTAATCATGGCGATACGGAAGTCGACATCTTCTGTGTCTTCACCATTTTCTTCAGCAGTGTCTTCTCCGTTATCTGTTGTTTCTTCTGTATCGTCTTCGATTGTATCTGTTGTGTCTCCGGCATCTTCACCTTGACACGCAGCCAATACAAAAGCAGATGTACCTAAAGCGAGCATAGCTCTTAATTTTAACATAGTCACGAATAATTCCCCCTAAATAATTTTTATTACTGGACCGACCAAAGAGCTTCTCATTTAAATTTAATAGGCACCTATAAATGATTACGCTATCAGTCAGTCCTTTCAACGTTATAGTAACATTATTGTAACAAAAAGGAAAGTTAGAAATTGATTGCCAATATAATTAGATTGCTCTCATAGTAGTCTGTTTTTAACTTTCCTGATTCATTTCCATTTCATCTTCACCGGATGAAGTCTCGGAAACCAGTACCTCTCTCGGCTTCGATCCTTCAGACGGCCCCACTACGCCATTGATTTCCATCTCATCAACGATACGAGCCGCCCGGTTATATCCTATACGAAAACGTCTCTGGAGAAGTNTTTTGGAATCATTTCTTCTACATAATTCGCTTCCTGCTGATCTTTTACAAAATTAACGACTGCTTCGACTTCTTCATCTGAGATAAAGGCTCCCTGTACACGTGTTGCCTTATTGGCTCCCATCGGTCTGAAGAGCATGTCGCCTCGTCCTAATAGTTTTTCTGCTCCGTTGCCGTCTAAGATGGTTCGAGAATCTGTTCCACTGGATACAGCAAACGCAATACGTGACGGCACATTCGCCTTGATAATTCCGGTAATGACATCGACACTGGGTCTCTGTGTGGCTAGAATCATGTGAATACCGGCAGCTCGAGCCATTTGGGCTAGTCTGATAATGGCATCTTCCACTTCATTTGACGCCACCATCATCAGATCTGCCAGCTCATCTACGATAACAACAATGTAAGGAAGCGGCAGCAGGCCTTCATCGCTTTCGGCATTTTTCTTTTTAACGAAGACATTGTAGCCTTCCATGTTTCGCGATCCACTGGCCGCAAAGAGTTCATAGCGTCTTTCCATTTCCTGAACGACTTTCTGAAGAGCCTGAGCCGCTTTTTTAGGATTAGTCACTACTGGTGTCAGTAAATGCGGAATGCCGTTATACACATTTAACTCAACCATTTTCGGGTCAATCATCATCAGCTTGAGTTCATTGGGTTTAGCTTTCATTAATAGACTGGTAATCACACCGTTAATCGCTACTGATTTACCGGAACCCGTTGCTCCTGCTACAAGCATGTGAGGCATCTTAGCCAGATCGGCCATCGCTACGTTCCCGGCAATATCTCGCCCTAGAGGAACTTCAAGCAGTTTCTCCTTATTTTTCACTTGTCCTTCAATAATGTCTCTGAAGGACACCGTACTCACTTCAGAATTGGGTACTTCTATTCCAATAACTGCTTTTCCTGGAATAGGTGCTTCCATTCGAATATCTTTTGCCGCTAATGCCAAGGCCAAATCATCTGACAAACCGACAATTTTGCTGACCTTCACTCCTGTCGCGGGTTGAATTTCGTATTTCGTTACAGCCGGACCTAAGTTAGCTTTAGTCACTTTACAATTCACACCGAAACTTTCAAAGGTCTCTTCCAGCTTTTTGACGTTTTTCTGAATAATTCCGTACTCATCCGACTGGTCCACTGCTTCAATCTGATTTAATAAAGAGACTGGCGGCAGTTTATAGGCTTCGTTTTCTTCTTCACCAATTTCAAATTCGACAGGGCCAGTATCCTCTTCACTCGCATTGTCTTCAGACTCAGTCTGTTTGCTTGTTGATTGAGAATTCTGGGTGTCTTGAGGTGTTGCTTCGGCTAATTTATTTTCCTGGATCTGCTGATAGCCTTCAATTTCCAGAGCAGTCTGTTCGCCTTCTGAACTATGGTTGTCTTTAATAGGCTGATGTTCATCAGATGATTCGATTTGATTCGTTTTAGCCTGCTGTTTCTTCGGTTTGCTAGCTTTTTTCGTTTTCTTAGCTTTCTTCTTGGTTTTGCGTCTGTCTTTCTGCTTGGCAGATAAGGATTTCAACTGTGCGCTAACCCATTTGAAAAATGACTTGAGTGCCAGCCGAATTCGTTCAAACAAGCTTCGGTAAGAGAACTGAAAGAACGTCATGATACCAAAAAATACCAGAACCACGATCATCATGTAGGTCCCTGCCATAGCAAAAAGGAAATAACTTACTGCAAAAAAGACTGCACCTATCATGCCACCACCAATATTTCCAGCTATACTGTTATTCACAAATTGTGGCCAGAGTGCCTGCCAAGTTGCGGATACACTGTTGGTCGTGTCCGACAGCATCGGCAGTACCCATCGACTATGGACAAATACCAGCCAGGCCGTATATAAGAGAGCAGACCCTCTCGTTCGAGGTCCTTTGAAACTCGGCCATTCCCCTTTTAAAATTAAGTACACACCTGTTGCCAATAATAGAATAGCTAATAAGGCATAGGTTTCTCCTACAAACAATCTGAAGACGTTGGTTAAAAAGCGTCCTAAAAATCCAAATGATCCCAGCACGAGCAGGCTGAAGAAAAATAATATAAATCCAATTAATTCTGGGGCGACCTTGTGCGTTTTTTTCTTCGGTCGTCCACGTTTTTTAGTTCTTGCCATTGTATGTCTCCTTCCTGTTAATCCTGTGCCATTATAGCACGAATTGCTCTATTTCGGTAGCGAACACCGGACGCTTCATATGAATCGGAATTCTAACTGCACTTAATTTAACTGTCTTCAATACATGTGCTCAGGTACCGTTTTCTTTGACCTCTTAAAGCCGAAAGAAGTAAACTAAAGGTAAGAAATTAATCAGGAGGGATAAAGAATGGGATCATTATTTGGTGATTTTTTTAAAAAGGGACAGAATAGAGATTCAAGTGGAGAAGTCATTTATACTAACGAGCCATTTGGAGAGGATACACAGAAGTTCCGTGCAACAGTGTCCGGGCGCGTTCAAGGCGTCGGTTTCCGCTTTACAACGAAACAGGCAGCCGATGAGTTGGGTGTTCGTGGTATCGTGCGTAACGAAAGCGACGGTACAGTTTATGTTGAAGCGGTTGGATCAGAAGAAAAGATCTCTCAATTTATTGAAGCATTACGAAAAGGCCCGAGTCCGTCAGCTGAAGTGGACAAAGTTGTCGTAACTTATGACAAAAACATTGAAGAAAAATCTAATTTTTCTCAAGCCAATTGAATTATAGCTCCCTTTATTGTATAGTGTTGAATAGCGTGTTCGATTCGATGACTATGCTACAAACTCACAATTAAGGGATGAATTGATTTGAAAAACAGAACTAAAAAGTGGTTACTTTCAGGTGGAATGCTTTCCATCGTATTATTCTTATCCGGATGTATGCGTGTTGACCAAAGTGGTACACCGACTGGCGGATTTTCTCAGTTTTTATATGACTATCTCGTACTACCTACTCAGTCTTTCATTGAAATACTGGCGAATGTCTTTGGCGGAAGTTACGGTCTGGCGATTATTGCCATTACTATTATTGTCCGTATTCTGATTTTGCCCCTATCCATTAAGCAGCAGCGTACCTCAATGGAACAGCAGACAAAAATGGCTGTTGTCAAACCTGTAGCTGATGAAATCCAGGCTGAAATGAAAGAAACAAACGACTCTCAGGAAAAACAGGAACTCCAGCAGGAATTAATGGAAGTTTACCGTGAAAATAATGTGAACGCTCTAGGCGGTCTAGCTGGCTGTCTGCCGCTCCTGATTCAGATGCCCGTCTTTACTGCGATGTTCCAGGCCATCCGAATGTCTGAATCCATTCAGGAAGCTACGTGGTTAGGGATTCAGTTAGGTGAACGAAGCGTTCTACTTGCTATTTTGACCGGTGCAGTCTACTACTTGCAGACTAAAGTAATGATGGCTGGTATGCCAGAAGAACAGCGTAAACAGTCCAGCACGATGATGATGATGAACCCGATTATGATTCTGATGTTTTCTATCAGTGGTCCTGCCGGTCTGACACTTTACTGGTTTGCCGGTGGATTTGTAGCCATTGGACAGTCTCTGATTACAAACTTGTACTACAAGCCTAGACTGGAAAAAGAAATGAAAGAAAAGCATGGCGATAAAAAAGTCGTTGAGCGTAAGAAACGTAAACGAAAAACGGTCACTGCTGAAGAAACACCTGCAAAAGGTAAACGCGCAACTCAAGCGCCTTCTGCTAAAGATCGCCGTCAGACAAACAGTCCTTTCGAACAAAAAGCCGGCCGCAATGCCCGAAATTCCGGCAAGCAACAGCGCAACAACAGATAATAATGATTAGGAAGCAGAGAGCCGTGGCTCTCTGCTTTTTTCGTCTTATAATAGTGTAGAAACTCGAAGCGAGTTTCTACCTTTTTAGTTTATACGGTTGTTTTGGAGACTCGGATGAGTCTCTTCCTTTTGATTCCCTTAACTCACCTTACTTGTTGTTCGCCAGTTCATCGAATACTGAATTATTCCACTAACTCAGATTGCTCACTGTTCATCAGTTCATGGAATACTACTTTATTCCCCTAACTCAACTCGCTCGCTACTTGCCAGTTCATCGAATACTGCTTTTTTCCGTTAACTCAGCTTGCTCACTGCTCATCAGTTCATGGAATACTGCTTTTTTCCCCTAACTCAACTCGCTCGCTACTTGCCAGTTCATCGAATAATGCTTTTTTCCCCTAACTCAACTCGCTCGCTACTTGCCAGTTCATCGAATAATGCTTTTTTCCCCTAACTCAACTCGCTCGCTACTTGCCAGTTCATCGAATACTGCTTTTTTCCACTAACTCGTCTCGCTCACTGCTCATCAGTTCATGAAATACTACTTTTTTCCTCTAACTCGTCTTGATCAATACTCATCAGTTAATGAAATACTGGTTTATTCCTCTAACTCGTCTCCCTCGCTACTCGCCAGTTCACGTTATGCTACAAGCTTCCGTTACTTTACTCATAGTACCTTGCCTTAGAAGTACCTATCTTTTTGTAGTGATTCCCCAAGGTATTACCTATCTTATACTTCGAAACCTCTCCTCCCATCCAATTAAACAGATTCAGTGTCGTCAATTTTTTCTGAGGGAACAGTAATTTGTATTCATCAATTGCGTAGAGGATGCAGGACTGAATGGCTGTTTGTTTTTGGCAGGTTAAACAACTGCAGCTCCTCTGAGTTAATGCCACATTAAAGTTATTACACTGCGGACATTTAACGCCTTTTCTCAACTGTTCATATTCATAAGGAGGTAATTGTTTCTGAAATGGAACTTCCTGCTTGTTCATTTCTGATAAACGTTTGCCAAGTATGCGATTCGAACTAGACAGTGGTTTATTCTGATGGTTTAATTTCTTTAAAAACGAATCTAGCTGGGTAGGCAAAATGATGTGTTCAGGTGGAGTTTTAGTGAATAATGTAAAGCCTGGGTTTACACAAACCACTCTTCCGTCAATCGGTATTTGAATATTCCACTGTTTCAGTAACTGAGTCAAAATAGTTAAACTTCTATTCAGCTGATCCAAGGGGTTACCTATCACGTATCCATTTAAGTTTTTCATCACATTTTCGTTAAACATGTACTCACCAGTATAGTTTTTCACTTCAAATACATAGAGACAATTTTCAATAATCAATACCGCGTCAATTTGAGTACTCTTACCATTGATATTGAGCAGCAAATCACTTATATAAACAGCCTCATTGTCAATTGCTCTCATTATTTTCCAGTCAAAAAACTGTTCTCCTTCGTATCCTGACACTAGTGAGTTATAGTAGCTATTATCTTTAGGTGCCAGCTCTACGCGGTTGTGCAGAGCTTCCATCCCTCTAAGCAGACTGGATTTTTCTCTTTCTTTTATTACATTCATTTCATTCCTCCTCTCTCTTTATAGTATTACCCAATCAATTTCATTCTCACTAAATTTATTAAATTAAATTAAAAAAAGGTCCGGCGCATGGCCGGACCTTCCTAATTTCTTTATTCTTTCTCGGATGATTCTTCTTTTTCTTCTTTCAAAATAGGCAGTTCGATACGGAATATCGAGCCGTGATTCAAGACACTTTCGGCCCAGATTTTACCATGATAGCCTTCGACAAGTTGCTTGGCGATGGATAGTCCCAGGCCATTACCGCCTTTATGACGGCTTCTTGCTTTGTCTACACGGTAGAAACGGTTAAATATTTTAACTGTATCTTCCTGAGTCATCCCTTCACCGTAATCCTGGATTGCTATCTGAACCGTTGAGCCATGGTCGGATACGCTCATATGCACTTCCTGACGGTCCGTGGAGTACTTCACAGCATTGTCCAGCAGAATAATCAGAATCTGTTCCAGATGGTTCCGGTAGATATTGACATGTACATCGTCTTCCAGATCATCATCAAGGATGAACATGAAGTTCGGATGAACAAGCTTGAAGTTGTTGTACGTCTGGTGAATGATATCCGTAATCGCTGTGCGCTCATTTTTATAATGAATCTCAACCTGTTCGGCACGAGACAAGTCCAGCATTTCCTGAACCAGACTCTTCATCCGCTCGATTTCCTGAAGGGATGCGCTCAAGGATTCTTCCAGCACAACCGGGTCGTCTTTTCCCCAGCGGTTCAGCAGTTTCATGTGACCCTCAACTACGGCCACCGGTGTTCTCAGTTCATGAGAGACATCTTCCACAAACTGCTTCTGCTGTTCAATATTCCGCTGCATCCGGTCCAGCATGGCATTGTAGGCATTGGCCAGCTCGGTCAGTTCATCATTTCCGTCTCCTACATCGATGCGTTCTTCTGACTCCGGGTCTTTTTCAATAATGTGCATCGCTTCAGTTAAACGTCTGATAGGCTGCAGGAAGGAAATCGCTATAATGTATCCGATGACGCCACTGAAGAGCAGCGCAATGACACCTGTGAGTAAAATGGCACCCAGTACACTTCTGAAGAGCTGATGATAAGACGACAAGGTGTTAATGACTTGAATATAGCCGATTTTCTCATTATTCAAAAAGGAGTAGACCGGGGTTACCGCAGAAAGTGACTCCCCATGAGGGCCCTCCTGAACGGTTTCAATCTGCAGATTTTCACGGGTTTCAAAGCCGACATCGACTGAGTTTGTTTCGTAAAGCAAGTCTTCATTCGGACTGTAGACGCGAATAACAATATTGCCCTGACTCGCTCGAAGCGGCGTACTTCTCTGATTTTGAGTTTCTTCCATGATGGGCATTTCGGGTGTCAGGTAAAGCTCCTGCTGGTCCAACGTGTCTTCTACATCATTTTCATCCAGTTCATAGAAATGCTGTCCGAAACGCTCGGTTAAGTTAAACACCACGTTACGAACAGCCTGTTGTTCATTATCTATCATGATTTGCTGAAAGGTAATAAACAGTATGGTAGAAAAGATTGTATACGTTAGAAACAGTGCAATTGCAGCCCCGATCGTCCACTTCCATCTCAAAGAAATCCGCTTCTCTTGATTCACAGCAGTCGTATCTAGTGCTGCTTGTGGTTTCACGTACGCATCACGTATCCTGTTCCTCTTACTGTTTGAATGTAGCTTTCTTTACCCGCCACATCGATTTTATTTCTCAAGTAACGAATATAGACATCAACGACATTGGTCTCCACTTCTGTCTCATAGCCCCAGACTTTATTCAAAAGGACTTCACGTGACAAGACAACATTGACATTCTCCATCAGTTCAACGAGCAATTCATATTCTCTTTTAGTCAGCTCAATAACTTCATCACCGCGCTTAACGACACGGTTCTCTTTTTCAACCGTGATGTCTTTGTAGGTAATCGTCGTTTGACGGCTGACATTTTCTTCTGTTTCAATTTCAATTCGACGAAGCAGTGCACGCATACGCGCAAGCAGCTCTTCTATCGCGAATGGTTTGACGACATAATCGTCTGCTCCGTGATCGAAGCCGGAAACGCGGTCAATAACAGAATCGCGTGCGGTCATCATGATAATCGGAACATTGCTCACCTGGCGGATACGTCGAGCTACATCGATACCGTTAAGTTCCGGAAGCATTAAATCCAGAAGGATAATGTCCCAGGAGTAGTCATCACTGATAGCCGCTTCCAGACCGGAACGTCCATCAAAGCGTACTTCTGTTTTGAAACCTTCGTGGTTTAGTTCCAGTTCGACAAAGCGCGCCAGGTTTTTTTCATCTTCAATAATTAAAATATTTGCCACTCTATTCACTCCTTGCTTAATTTACCTATTCACTATTCATAACCAATTGTTAAATCTATCAAATACTATCAGTAGGCCATTTTAGTGTACCATAATTTATTGTTAAAAGGAATGTGTGAATAAGTTATTATCGCCATTATAACAGTAAAATAGCAGGCTTTCTAATCGAAAACCCACTATTTTACAATCTTTATTTAATTTAAGGTGCGATTAAGCTTAATCCCAGCTTTCTTCCCCTTCATTTCCATACCAGTCAAAGTGGAATGTTCCTTCTTTGTCCACACGTTCATAAGTGTGGGCTCCGAAGTAGTCACGCTGCGCCTGAATAATATTTGCAGGCAGGCGTTCTGAACGGTAAGAATCGTAGTAGGCAATCGCTGAAGAGAATGCCGGTACGGGTACGCCAGCCTGAACAGCCAAGCCAACCAAATCTCTAACCGATTGCTGGTAACGTTCTGCAATATCCATGAAGTATTCATCCAACACTAAGTTTTTCAACTCAGGTTCACGTTCATAGGCTTCAGTAATCTTCTGCAGGAAGCGTGCACGGATGATACAGCCAGCGCGGAAGATTTTGGCAATTTCACCATACTGAAGGTTCCAGTCGTATTCTTTTGAAGCTGTACCCATTTGAGCAAAACCTTGAGCATAACTCATGATTTTACTGAAATATAATGCTTCACGCATTTTTTCGATGAGTGCTTTCTTGTCGCCTTCAAACTTTTTAGCGGCCGGTTTAGGCAAGACTTTGCTTGCTGCCACGCGTTCATCTTTTAGAGCCGAAATGTAACGGGCAAATACTGATTCAGTAATCAGTGGCAGTGGCAGGCCTAAGTCAAGCGCACTCTGAGATGTCCATTTTCCAGTTCCTTTGTTACCGGCACGGTCAAGAATAACATCAATCATGTGCTGACCGGTCTGCGGATCTTTTTTAGTCAAAGCGTCTGCAGTAATTTCGATAAGGAAACTGTCCAGTTCGCCAGTGTTCCAGTCTTTGAATACCTCGGCAATCTCTTCATTAGTTAAACCAAGCATGTCTTTCAGCAGGTGATACGATTCAGCAATCAGCTGCATATCGCCGTATTCAATGCCGTTATGCACCATTTTTACGTAGTGTCCTGCTCCGTTTGGACCAATGTAAGTGACACACGGTTCACCGTCTGCTGGTGCTTTGGCTGCAATCTGTTCAAGGATAGGTGCCACTAGGTCATACGCTTCTTTCTGACCACCCGGCATGATAGCTGGCCCTTTCAGTGCGCCTTCTTCTCCACCAGAAACACCTGTACCGATAAAGTTGATACCGGAATCTTCAAGCTCTTTGCTGCGGCGAATGGTATCCTGATAGAAAGTATTTCCTCCATCAATCAGAATGTCGCCTTTATCTAAGTGAGGCAACAGCTGCTTGATCACTGCATCTGTTCCTTTACCTGCTTGTACCATCAAGACTATTTTTCTAGGTGTTTCAAGATTATTTACAAATTCTTCCAGTTCAAATGCCGGAGTCAGATTCTTGTCCGGATTTTCTTCGATTACAGCTTCTGTCTTGGAACCTGTACGGTTATATATCGCAACAGAGTAGCCTCTGCTTTCAATATTCAACGCCAGGTTTTTCCCCATTACCGCCATACCAATAACGCCGATTTGCTGCTTGCTCATATTCAATCTCCTTCCAATTTTTAACTGCTGCTAAGCTATTTCAGTGCTTTTCAGCAGTAAACTCTCTCATTAATAGTAACAAAATTTGAACACTTTTGGAACACTCATCTATTGACCTTCATATAGACTTGCAATTTCGACTTACTTTGAGTAAACTAATACGTGTAAGAATCAAGGAAAGTTGGTGTACACTTATGCCTAAAAAACAACGTGAAAAAGGATCGACCAGTTTAGCATCAAAAGTTATAATCTGGGTTTTAGTCCTTTCAATGGCGATTCCAGCCTTTGCCTCTATCTTAAGTATTGCTTTTAATTAATGAAATCAAGCCCTGTTTAGTCTTTTAATTTAAGGACTAAGCGGGGTTTTTTGCTGCCGTTTTTTTTCGGTCAGCCAGCTTCAGCAGCTCTTCTGCCGTTTCGATTGTCAGCTGAGTCAGTTCTTCACCGGAAAGCATGCGGGCAATTTCTTCTGTCCGGTCTCCTTTGACAAGCTGTTCGACAAAGGTTCGTGTGCGCTCTTCATTCACTTCTTTTCGAATATACAAGTGATGATCCGCCATGGCAGCAACCTGCGGCAGGTGCGTGATACATAGAACCTGTGAATGGGAGGCTACAGAATGAATCTTATCTGCTATCGCTTGAGCGACCCGGCCGCTGACTCCTGTATCCACTTCATCAAATATGATGCTCGTAATGCCTTGTGAATGCGAGAAAATCGTCTTCATCGCCAGCATCATCCGTGACAGTTCTCCTCCAGAGGCTACTTTTGCCAGTGGTTTCAAGGGTTCTCCAGGATTGGTCGCCACATGAAATTCCACTTTATCCATTCCATTTTCGTTCAGAGGACTGTCTGAATCTTTAGACGAACTGACTGATTTGAACTGAACAGAAAATTTCACTTTTTCCATATACAACTGATTCAGCTGTTCCAGGATAGACGTTTCGAGCGATTCGGCTGTTTTCTTTCGTATGGCTGACAGTTTTTCTGCCAGTTTTAATGCTTCCTGTCTCAAGGCTGCTGTTTTTTGAGCCAGTGAATCCACCTGCTCTTCGCGGTTTTCCAGTTTCTCAAGTTCTGACTGCGCCTGATTATAGTGAGCGAGGATATCGGAAATGGAATGCCCGTATTTTCGTTTCAGCTGCTGAATGAGATTCAAGCGTTCTTCTATTTCGTTTAAACGCTCTTCGTCGTACTCAAGCTGATCCATCTCATTGTACACATCGCTTGACACTTCCTGCAGCTGGAAAAAGGCACTGGAAAGCGTATCGGCAATCTGTTTGAATGACTCGTCAATCGCACTGATACCATCCATCCGTTCCATCGCCTGGCCGACCAGATCAAGGCCACTCAGTTCCTCTCCTTGAAGCAGAGAATAAGTAGTGGACAAAGCCTCTACGATTGCCTGGTGATTCGCCAGTTTCTGCTCTTCTTCCTTAAGCTCTTCCTCTTCATTTTCCTGAAGCTTGGCTGCTGCAATTTCATCCACTTGATACTTCAAGACATCGATTCGCTGAGCCAGTTCCTGCTCGTTAAATTCCCAGTCCCTTCGTTCCCGTTCAAATTTCCGCAAATCCCTGTAGACCGATGTATAGTCCTGCTTCAGGGAAGCGAGTTCCTTTGAACCGAAATAATCCAGCAGGTAAATATGATTCTCGGGCACCATCAGTTCCTGGTGTTCATTCTGACCATGGATATCGATGAGCTGACTACCAATTTCTTTTAATATCGCAATCGTCACAATACTTCCGTTGATGCGACAGACATTTCGTCCTGTAGAGAAAATTTCTCTCTGAATCAAAAGTGTCTGATCTTCGGCCTCTATTTCATTCTCTTTTAACAGCTGTGACAGGGTTTCAGTTGGATTATAAGAAAACTGTCCTTCCAGAATACATTTCTTTGACCCGTGACGGACAAATTCACTCGATCCTCTTCCACCGGCAAGTAAACCGACCGCATCAATGATAATGGATTTACCTGCACCGGTTTCTCCCGTCAGGACTGTCATCCCTCTTCTAAAATCTAGAGAAAGGTCTTCTATAATAGCAAAATCTTTAATTTTCAACGATTCAAGCAAAGATTAACCTCCTACTCCTGAACAAAATTAAATAAAGGAAATGATTCTTCTTTGAAAACTTTCGGCCTTGTCCGAATCCCGACAGATAACCAGAACGGTATCGTCTCCGGCTACACAACCGAATACTTCCTGATAACTGGCGGTTTCAATCAGATTTCCAAGCGCAAAAGCATTGCCTGGGAGCGTTTTGATAAGAACTAACTCTTTTTGAGTATCTATTGAGACAAACGCATCTTTCATCATCCGTGCCAGTTTCTTGGATACGTTATAGTTCATTTCGGGCGGTAAATTGTACTGATAACCTCCGTCATTTGCAGGAACCTTTATCAGCTGCAGTTCCTTGATGTCTCTGGAGATAGTAGCCTGGGTAATGTCTATACCTTTTCTTTGAAGTATTTCAACAAAATCTTCCTGCTTACGAATGACTTCCTGCTCAACTAATTGTCTAAGCAGTTGATGCCGTTCCTTCTTTTTCACACGATTCACTCCTACGTCTGTTTATAAACTAAAAGGGTATATTTATACACTGTATCACTCTAAGTATACTGCATAATCTCTCCAGTTCCAATAGAAACAAATCAGTGATGAGAAATAAGTCCTCTAACTGCAGTTTCAGCTGAAAAGTGCGTCTGAAATCAGGTTACTCAGTTCTTTTCTTTCTCCCTGACTATCTGATGACCTCTTCTGAATATAGGCTAAAAATTCTTTATTCCCTTTTCCACCTTTTATAGGTGACTGTATAATGCGTTCAACAGAAAATCCGCTATCATGCAGAAAAGCAACAATCTTTTCCAGGACATAGCGGTGCACCTCCGGGTCGCTGACTATACCGCCTTCGCCGACCATTTCTCGCCTCGCTTCGAACTGAGGTTTAATCAAGGCAACCACTTCTCCCTTTTCCGACAGGATCGGCTTAAGAGCAGGGAAGATTTTTTCAAGGGAAATAAAAGACACATCTATCGTAGCAAATTCCGGCCGGCCGTCTTTGAAATCCTCAGGCACGGCCGTACGGAAATTAGTCTGTTCCATCACAACTACTCGCTCGTCTGTTCTTAGTTTCCAGGCCAGCTGATTGGTGCCCACATCCAGTGCATACACCAGTCTGGCTCCATTTCGAAGAGCAACATCAGTAAAGCCGCCGGTGGACGCTCCTATATCAAGAACCGTTTTTCCGTTCAAATCTAAATTAAAGGCTTCTATGGCCTTTTCCAATTTAAGACCGCCTCTGCTGACGTAAGGCTGATCTGCTCCTTTAACATAAACAATTGTGGTGTGAGGCAGTTTTTCTCCAGCCGTAAAAACTTTTTCCTCTTTACCTGTATAGACTTTCCCTGTCATAATTAGTCTCTGCGCTTTTTCTTTCGTATCCGCCCAGCCTTGGGCTATCAGTAAGTCATCTGCGCGTGCTTTTTTCATAACCATGCCCCTCGTCCGTTATCTTATAAAGCAAGTGAATGAATGAAAGAGGCTAGAATTTCCTCTTCATATGTCTCTTCTCTTTGTTTAATCCGTTTATTTAAAGCTTGCGCTTTTTCAAGTTTTTCCGAAAACAGCGCATTAGCCTGATTCAAACCAAGCAAAGCGGGATACGTACTTTTACCAAGTTTGGCATCCGCACCGGTACGCTTGCCGAGCTCTTCTTCTGTTCCCTGCACGTCTAAAATATCGTCACGTATCTGATAGGCAAGACCCAATGTATAGGCCATCTCCTCCAAGTCGGTTACCGTTTCGACTGAAGCGCCGGCCAGTGTCCCCCCCGCCAGAAAAGCAAAATGAATGAGCTGACCCGTTTTTCTGGCGTGAATACTTTCGAGTTCATCAACTGTCAGATTGGCAAATTCACCGTCCATATCTGCCTGTTGTCCGCCGACCATTCCCTCATGACCAGATGCCTTCGCCAACTCTTCTATCAGCATCACTTTCACTTCGGCTGAAGCATCGCCGCGTGTCATCAGTTCAAAGGCCTTGGTCAGTAGGGCATCACCGGCCAGTATCGCTGTCGCTTCAGAATACTTAATGTGACTGGTCGGCTTTCCTCTTCTTAAATCGTCATCATCCATCGCCGGCAAATCGTCATGGATTAAAGAATAAGTATGAATCATTTCCAGTGCCGCTCCATAGTAATAAGCAGGTTTAACAGGTTTATTAAAGGCTTCCAGTACGGCAAATAAAATCAGTGGCCTCAGTCTTTTTCCCCCAGCTTCCAGAGAGTAGCGCATGGCCTCTTCCAGATGGGTCTGACTTTTAAAGGACACTGTATCAATCATGAATTGTTCAAAAGGATTTTTATGTGTGTGAGTTAATTCTGTAAAATTCATCTTCTGCTCCTTTGTCCATTAATCCGGTGTACGTTAAAGCGTCTGGCATTAGCTTTCAGATGCATCCGTATGCTCTTCGCTCGCCATATTAGTAACCGTTTTTTCTGCCTCTTCCACAATACCTCTGCAGTAACGGCTCAGTTTAATGCCTTCCTGGAACTTATCCAATGCTTCTTCCAAAGGAACATCCCCTTGTTCCAGTTTCTGCACAATCTGCTCGAGGTCTTTCATCGCTTCATCAAATGTCTGCTCTTTTTCCATTTCTTAATTCCTCACTTCTATTAATTTCTCAAATCACTCTTTTTAGTATCGATTACTTTGGCAGATATCGATCCGTCGGCAATTCGTATATCGATTTCATCTTCTTTCTCTACCTGACTGACAGAACCGATGATGGTCTCGTTCTTTCGCGTAATTGAGTAGCCTCTGCCGAGAACGTTTAATGGAGACAAGTAGTCCAGAGACTGAATCAGATAGTCCAGTCGTTTAGCTTCTTGTTTCACGGCATTATTTGAAAGGCTCAGCAGCTGTTTTTCAAGACGATCTGTATCAATTTTTGCCTGTCTGATTAACGTGTTCGGATGAGAAGCCTGTAATTTCTGCGTAACAAGCTCGGTTTTCTGCTTCTGAATCCGCACCTTCTGATCGGTTACCCGAATCAGCTGTTCGGTCAACTGGTCAAGATTCTGACTGTAGCCTTCATAGAGCCTGTTTGGCTGTCTGAAGATATAAGACGTACTCAGCTGAGTGATTCGCTCGCGTTCACGTTTCAACAACGTCTGTACCGCTTGAAATAAGCGCTGTTTAGCCAGGTCTATTTTCCCCAGTTCTTCCGTCAGAACGGGAACAGCAATTTCTGCAGCTGCAGTAGGTGTTGCTGCTCTGACATCTGCGGCCAGATCAGCCAGTGTCGTATCTGTTTCGTGACCGACTGATGAAATAATAGGCGTCGCCGCTTGAGCGATAGTCAGTGCCACTCGCTCTTCATTGAAAGGAAACAGGTCCTCAAAAGAGCCACCCCCTCTGGCAACGATAATTGTGTCATAGATTCCTTCTTTATCGGCTTTTTTAATACTTTTTACAATGGAATCCGCTGCTTTGTCTCCTTGAACAAGCGTTGGAAAGACGGTCAGTTCCGCTATTGGAAACCGCCTGGCGACAGTCGTCTCGATGTCTCGTATGACCGCTCCACTCGGGCTAGTAACTACTGCAATTTTTTTAGGAAAACGGACAAGCGGTTGCTTTCTATCCTGATCGAACCAGCCTTCTTCTGTCAGTTTCTTTTTAGTCTGTTCATAGGCTGCATAGAGCTGTCCTAGACCTTCGGGTTCGATATGGTCCGCATACAACTGATAGGTGCCGTTTTTTTCAAATACTGACAAACGTCCGACAGCGAGAACGGACATGCCATCTTCCAGCTCAACCTTAAGTTTTTTCGCTTCTCTCTGGAACAAAACAACAGAAAGCTTGCTTCCTTTATCTTTGATACTAAAGTATTGATGGGCATTTCTTCGATGCGGATTATAGTTTGATATCTCCCCTTTTACAAACACCCGCTCCAAGTAGGGATCCTGGTCAAATTTACGTTTCACATAGGTAGTGAGCTGTGAGACAGTTAAGTAGTCCTCAGTCATGACAAACTCCTTTCTAATCAGGCATCATTTATACCTGGCTTATATTTTAAAAAAAGAGGGCCAAAAAACAGAATGTAAGGTACACTCTATTTTTCCACCCCCACTTACGTTTTCACTTTATATTCGGTATATCCCTGCATTGCTCTTTGAGGTTTATATCAGAAACTAGTGTCTAAACTTTATTTTCATCGACTATACTCTGCAGCACACCGTTGATAAATTTACTGGCTTTTTCATCATTAAATGTCTTGGCCATTTCAATGGCTTCATTCATGACAATACGTTTATCTGTCTCGTCTTCAAATAGAAGCTCATAAGCAGCCAGACGCAGCAACAGCAAATTTGTACGCTCCAGTCGGTTCAGAGACCAGTTTTTCAGATGTCTCGTGATTGTTTCATCAATCACTGCATTGTTTTCCCGCACACCTACCACCAGTTTTCTCAAATAGTGGAGCGCATCGGTGACAATCTGCTGGGTATTTTTTTCTTCAGGCAAAGCCGCTTTCATTGCTTCTTCAATCGTTCGCTCATCGTTAAAGTCCAGATCGCTTTCCAGAGCTAATCGAATGGCCTGATCTATCGTTAATTCATCATGTGTCGATAACTGGAAAAGAGACTGAAAGGCCTTTTCCCTAATCACACGCCTTACAGTACTCACTATTCCTCATCTTCTTCCCCATCCAGATCAAACAGTTCCTGGATTGTAGTTTTTTCAGGTACGATGTCTGCGATATGGATATTTACTTCAGCGAGTTCAATATCGGTCATATGCAGAACCTGCTCGCGCACACGCTGCTGAATTGTTTTGGCTACTTCCGGCACATTGACCCCGAAGTTGAAGTAGCAGTAAATCTCCACTTTCAGCCCCTCTTCATCCGATACCAGATGAATGCCTTTTTTATGGTTAGTCTTGCCAAAAACATTTTTCATTTTTTTGGTGAATTTACCCTGCATTGCATGAACGCCGTCCACTTCATTGGCTGCAATTCCGGCAATGACCTCCAGCACTTCCGGTGCAACTTCAATTTCACCCAGTGTATTCATTTTGTTTGTTTCATTCACTTTATCAACCATTATTGTTCCTCCTTCGCTTCTTTAAGAGTAGTTAGGCACGAGAAACATAACTGCCTTCATCTGTATTAATAACCAGTACATCATCAACGTTTACAAACAATGGAACCGTGACAACTGCACCAGTTTCCAGAGTTGCAGACTTGGATCCGCCACCTGATGTGTCGCCTCTGATTCCTGGTTCCGTTTCAACCACTTTCAGTTCAACTTTTTTAGGTAATTCGACGCCCAGCACTTCACTGCCGTACATCATGATTTCAACTTCCATATTTTCTTTCATAAATTTCAGCTGTTCTACTATGCGTTCTCCGGGAATCTCCAGCTGTTCATATGTTTCAGTGTTCATGAAGACATAGCTGTCGCCGCTTTCGTATAAATACTGCATCGTACTCGTTTCGATGTGCGCCGCTTCCATCTTTTCGCCTGCACGGAAGGTTTTATCCTGAAGAGCTCCGGTACGCAGATTTTTTAATTTTGACCGAACAAAGGCAGAACCTTTACCTGGTTTAACATGCTGAAACTCTACTATTCTCCAGATGCTTCCATCGTACTCAATAGTCAGTCCGGTTTTAAATTCACTTGTTGAAATCATTACATTTCCTCCTAATATAAAATGCCTGCCTAAAGCAAAAAGCATTTTATTTCTTTCTCTATTGTATCATGATTTATTCCGAAAACCTATTCGCAATTATCTTAATTAGTCGCTTATTTGACTACAGCTGAATGCGTTCCTTCGATACGGACATAAGGTTTACATTGCCGTCTTTTGTAATGAGCAGATCATCTTCAATTCGAACCCCACCTAGTCCAGGAATATAAATACCCGGTTCATTTGTGATGACGTTGCCTTCAACCAGCTTGTTTTCATTACGGAAATGAATACCAGGGCCTTCATGCACTTCAAGACCAATACCGTGTCCGGTTGAGTGTCCGAACGCTTCACCATACCCCTGCGCTTTGATGTAGTCTCGTGCAACAGCATCCAGTTCTTTACCGGTCACACCAGCCTTGGCCTGTTCGGTTACTTTCAAGTTTGCATCCATAACAATCTGATGAATTTTTTTCAATTCTTCTCCCGGATCACCCAGAGAAAATGTACGGGTCATATCAGACACATACCCTTTATAATAGCAGCCGAAGTCGATAGTAATCATATCGCCTTGTTCAATCAGTTTGTCACTGGCCACTCCGTGCGGCATCGCTGAACGTTTTCCACTCGCCACGATTGTGTCAAAAGAAACACCGGTTGCACCCTTTTCACGCATCAAAAAGTCCAGACGGTTCGCCACTTCTATTTCTGAAACGCCCGGTTTGATGTAATTGAGTATTTCTTCAAAGGCATACTCTGTAATTTTTATCGCTTGCTGGATGGTCTCGATTTCTGCTTCTTCCTTGACTTCTCTGAGTGATTCAATCAAGCCGCTGACTGGTTTTAAATCGGCGGAAAGCAGAGACTTCAACAAGTCATAGGTAGCAAAGGTTACGAAATCTTTTTCAAAGCCTAAAGTTGAAATGTGTTCTTTTTCGACAATGGCTTTAACTTCTTCGTAAATCGAGCCTGTATTTTTGATGATTTCAAATCCTTTGGCCTGCTCAGCTGCCTGTTCGGTATACCTAAAATCAGTCACAAAGTAGGCTTTATTTTCTGTTATAACGCTTAAACCTGTCGATCCGGTAAAATTGGAGACGTAACGCAAGTTATACGGACTGGTAACCAGTAGTGCATCCACACCGCTATCCTTTAATTTCGATTGAACTGCTTTTACTCGTGACATCCAAACACCCTATCTTGTAGTTTTTATTTTCAATTTATTCCGTCCTTATCATTATAGCAAAGCTGTTGTGAAAAATAAATGAATGGCCTCTATAGACTGCTTTCATTATTCTCCAGCCCCTATACATTGTAGTATGAAACACACTGAAAAGGTGTGGACGAGTGTTAAACTACCGTCCACACCTTTTCAGTTTTCTCTTGCTGTATTTAAAATATATTACTGGGTTTCTTATGCTTTACTAGCTGTTTTCCAGATAGTAAAACATAAGTGAATCGATGATAATAGTCCGATAATCTTTTCCCAGTTAATCACTAGAATGGTCACTTTCGGCTGATTCATTTTCGTTGATTGTTTCATTGACAGTATCGTTCTCAACATCAAGCGGCATGTTACCTGGCCACGTGACTTCTTTTCTGCTCGTGTACCGGTTATGGAGTACTGCTTCCAGAAGATAAACAGAAGATTCTTTTCTCGATACTGTCACGTTTCCTGTTGAAAACTCTACTTTTTTAAGGTAGCCTTGGTCCGGATTTCCGGTCTCCAACAGTAACACTTCTGTCATTTCAATTAGAGCTTTTGCTTCATAACTGTAGGCTGTCTGCCTGTACTGGTGAATCTGATGCTTCACTACACCTGTAACAGAGGTGAAAACAACTGACAGAAACACCAGCAGAAGCAAGGTAGACATCAGACTGCTCCCCTCTTCTGAGGAGAAAAGTCCGTACCGGCTGCTTCTCATGTGTTTTCCATCACTTTAATTCGGCCCGAATAAGCTTCGCCATTCTGGAAGGTGACATGGATATCTATTCGGTTCCCGTCTCTTTTGAGTGACATCGATTCAATCTTCAAGAGCATCAGTTGCTGTCCCGTTCCGTTCCGAGTACGGACATAGCGTTTATTCGTATTCAAGTTATAGGCGATGACATCGCTTTGAACCACTCCGTCAGTCACTTCCCACATTCTGATGCGATTGGCAACGACATCTCGCAGAACATTATCCTTCATGTCATACTCCAGCTGATTCAAAAACAGATGCCACTCAATTTGTCTGTCGTCATGTGTGTGATTTCTCAGCGTGATAAGCTGAGTTAGAGCAGCTGAAAACAATAGAACACTTATACTGGTCACACTTAAGGTAACCAGCAGCTCTATTAGTGTGAAGCCTTCATCACTCCTGCCAGCTGACCGTCTGAATTTCCACTTTTTTCTCATGGCCACTTTCTCCTGTGATTAGTATTGAAAACTGTCCTGTTTTTGACTGCAGCAGTTTCTCTCCCGATAACCAGTCGCCTTCTGTTTCCTGACGAGTCCAGAACAGGGCTTCTTCATAGAGGGCCCGACTGAGCTCCACCGTATCCTTTGACAAGTCCCTGACGTGATACAGCTCGATTAAAAACGGGAGTGTGACGAGTAGAAGTGCGGTAATGAGCCCGAAACTGAGTAAGGCATCCACTAAAACAAAGCCGTTATCTTCTGTCACTTTACCTGATATCAAAGCGGCCACTCCCTATCTGAAATACACACTCAACTTTTCCGTTCACCGTTTGAAAAGCCAGTGTATGAGGATTAGATATGGTTCCCGACTTGCTCAAAAAACGCACTTCATTGGCTGTACTGAGTATTGTCATGTGATCTGGAACCGTCAATACATGATTAACCGGGTGGCTGTTGTCTCCCAATACTTTAAAATAAATGGTGCCTCTGCTCGGACGGTATTCCATTGCTGTCCATTCATTATTTAAAACAGCATAATTCTGAATCAGGGTAATACTGGACGACAGCGAATCAAAAAACAGCTGGGTTTCTGACTGCTTTCTCACATGCGTCAGCTGCAAAACAGGCAAACCGATAATAAAACTGATCACGCTCAGGACCATCACACTTTCGATAAAGGTAACTCCTGTATCATCTCGATACTTCATCCTTATCCCTCTTCATTTCATTTTTCAGTCAATGATCCATTGGAATAAATAAATAATTCATTAGCTTTCTTAAGTTGCTTAGCAGTTAAGTAATCGTTGCCTTCCAATATCTCAAGTGTTGCAGGTGCTACGTTATTGTTGTCCATTTTATACAAATCGATTTGCGTTATCAGGACAGTTTCCATCGCGTCTTTCCCAGTTGCAGCCGCACTATCCTGTCTTCCTGATAAATTGGGTATGAACAGTATCAGCAAAAAGGAAATAACAAACAGAACCAGTGACATTTCAATTAACGTGAACCCTTTGTCCAGCTTACATGTGATAACCATTTTTCTAATCCATTTTTTTATCATGACTGTGTCTCCTCTTATTTTTTTTATAGTGTATCCAGTATACTAAAGGTCGGCAGCAGCAAAGCAGCATAGATGGCTATAATCATCACAGCCACAATGGCAAAGACAATCGGCTGAATGAGGGACATCAGCTGTTCCACCTTCGTATCAAACTCTTCTTCACAACTGAGCGCATACAGTTTCAGTTCAGCTCCCAGCTTGCCGCTTTGTTCCCCATGCCTGACGACATCTTTCATCTGACTTGTCAGAAAATTGAAGGATTCCAGAGACTGACTGAAGGAGTAGCCTTTTGACATGTCCTCCTCAATTCGCCTCCCTGTTTCTTTGACTAACATTGAATTGTCCTGTCCTTTCATTATCGTGACTACTTCAAGCAGACTGCAGCCACCTTTCAGCAGCTGTCCCCATTCATACGCAAAATACTGGCTCCAGTATAACTGAAGCACATATGAACGGCTCACTCTGCAAAGGATGATAAGATTATCGAGCGGATTCTTTCTAGCAGCTGCTTGTTTGATAAAGACTAAACCGGCGAGCACCCCTATGGCTGAAAGCATTAGAATCACAGGCGAGTCATATACAAACTGTACAATCAGTCGCGTGCTGAAAGGAAGCGCCTCTGTTCCAAGAGAGGTAATCTGCTCGATATGCGGAATGAGAACAGTTCGCATGACAAAGAGCATAATGACTATAAAACAGAGAAGCATCAGCGGATAAGTCAGCACCGCGGTCAGCTTCCGTTTCTTTTCAGACTGCTTGATCAACTGGTCGCCCGCGCGTGCCACTGCAAGGGGAAAATCGCCGTGAAACAATGCAAAATACAGCTGCGTGACGCTCTTTTCCGGAAACTGACAAGTTGCGAGTCCTTCAACAAGTGAATGCCCTTCCAAGACACTTTTCTCCAATTGTGCAACCCAGACTTTTGATTCTTTTTTAGATACTGTACTTAAAAAACTCAGCGCTTCTCTGAGTGAAAAGCCTTCCGACAGCATTTTCCCCAGTCTGCTCAAAAAGAGACCTTTTGACTGCAGGTGCTTACTGGTTCGGAATTTGGAATCGGTTGTGCGTCTGTTCGGAAATAAACCCATATGCGTTCACCTTTTTCAGCAGCTGATTAAATTCTCTCTTTGGTTGACTGGCTCCTATCTGAGAGTTAACGTCGTCTTCAAGCCAGCTCATCAAGTCTGTACCGGTCTTCACTTCAAACAGTGCGGCCCGTTTCTGATCCCTAGGGTAATGGCTGCAGTCCACCTGGCAGTTTTGTCCGCACAAGGGACAGTACAGCGGCAGGAGGTTCTGAAAGGATACGCCTATCAGTGTCTGTTTCATCAGGGTCCGACTGATTCCCAATTCATTTAATCGAGAAATGACTCCGCGACAGTTTTTGGCATGGATGGAAGCCACGATTAAATGGCCGGTCAATGCTCCGCGCATCACCATCCGGGCCGTTTCTTCGTCTCTTATTTCCCCTACAATGATGACATCCGGATGATGCCTGAGCGAACTTTTTAACAGATGTTCGTAAGAAACACCCGCGGGCTCGTTCACCTGACACTGCAAAAAGGCAGACTCTTCAATTTCAACCGGATCTTCCACTGTAATAACCTGCTGTTTTTCACCTCCCAGTCTATTTTTGACCAGATGGTACATGGTTGTAGTCTTGCCTGAATCAACCGGTCCGGAAAACAAGAGCAGCCCGGATTTAGCGTCCACCAGCTTTTTCAGCATCGCATATTCATAATTGAAAAAAGTCTTGATATCCTGGTCACTGGTTTCCTTCTGTTTCAGCAGGCGTATAACCAGCGACTCCTGGCTCTGATAATTACTGATGGTTGAGAACCTTAAATCCACTCCTTTTTCCTTCAACTGAAATGTCATGGACCCACTCTGCGGCCGTCTTTTTTCGCTGACATCCATGTTTGACTTGAATTTGAAATATGAAATCAATCGACTCCCTTCTTCATGATCCAGATAAAACTGCTTGGACATTTGACCGTTTAAACGAAAATAGATGTCATAGTGTTTCTGTTCGGGCAGCACATGAACATCACTCGTTCGAAACGAATCCGCCAGTGTTAATAAGTGTTCGGCAAATACTTCCGCATTCAGTCGTCATCACTCCTGTCGAATCATAATAATTGTACGCATTATATATATTGTGCTTTTATTTAAAAACTAACGAAAAAACCTGCAGAAAAGTAGAAATAATTTCCACTTCCTGCAGGTTTCTCTATTGTAGGGGTTATTTACATAGCGGCGTTATGGTAAACGTCACTAACGTCATCGTCATCTTCAAGCGCATCAATCAGTTTTTCAAATACACTGACTTTATCTTCAGGCACCTCAACTGTTGTCTGAGGAATCATGGTCAGTTCTGACTGGTCCAGCTCAAAGCCGGCTTCTTTCAGTGCATCGCGGACAGCAGCAAAATCTGTCGCTTCCGTATAAATTTCAAACACTTCATCAGACGTTTCCAGGTCTTCACCGCCGGCTTCCAGTACATGCATCAGCATATCGTCTTCATTCATATCAAGATTTTCACGGCTGATGGCAATGTAGCCTTTACGGTCGAACATGTAGTTAACGGTTCCTTTTTCACCCATTGACCCGCCGTTGCGGTCAAAAGCAACTCGGATATTGGTGCTGGAACGGTTCAGGTTGTCGGTCAATGCATAAACCAGAACAGCAATCCCGCTTGGTCCGTACCCTTCATATAGAATTTCCTTATAATCGGCACCCTGGCCGGAATCTGTCGCCCGTTTAATCGCACGGTCAATATTATCGTTTGGCATGTTATTGGATTTCGCTTTGTCTATAGCCAGTCTCAGTGCTGCATTCGTTTCAGGATCTCCGCCGCCGTCCTTGGCTGCCTGATAGATTTCTTTGGACAGCTTCTGAAAAATCTTTCCTCTTTTTGCATCTTGTGCGCCTTTACGGTGCTGAATGTTACTCCACTTCGAATGTCCTGCCATATCATTTCCTCTTTCCTTGTCATTAAGTCTCTAATCCTTAGTCATTATACCAAAATAAGGGTAGGATTCAAGCAGTTAGGGTGCGCTTACATCTCGTCTCCATAGCCCTTTCTTATGCGCGGACTCTTTTTCGCCTTCTTCTTCTGGCTGGCTTTGTCGGTAGTATACCCATGACAATCCCAACCAGTGCCCCAGCTGAATCCAGCATCACATCTTCCATTAGAGCCGTACGATTCGGATGAAAGGACTGTCTCAATTCATCAAAGGAAGCGTAGCCGACAGCCAAAAGCAGCGCCAGCAGAGCAGTTAGATAAAGATTGTCTACCCTGTTTCTCAAGCCGAGAAACCAGAACAACCCAAGGAAAAAGTAAGACACAAAGTGAGCACCTTTTCTAATAAAGAATTCGATAAAACCTATGTAGCCATTTGACTGGACACTAATTTCACTGCCTGCGTACATAAATTCAACGCGTTCCAGCAATCCTCTGAGCGGTTCATTTTCCAGCCACTGATGCAGCAAGGACTGAACGGACTGGTCCTGGTAACTCATTGACGAGCTGTAATACAATACAGCCATGACGATAAAAGCAAGGGCAAGATACACATTATCTGCCGTGCCGGGTTTTCTTCTCATCTATTCCACCTCTTTATTCAATAGCTCTATTCTAACCGATGTGACTTTATATGAAAAGCAAAAAACGATACAATGACTGTATTACTTAAAGGGGGAGAATACATGTCAACACAATTAACATGGGATATGGATACCATTTTCAAAGGGGGAAGCGAGTCGGAGGAACTGCAGAGCTTCATGGAAAAGCTGGACAAAGATATCAGTGAGGCTCACGAATTGATAGCTGACTGGAACGAAGAAAATCCGGATGCGAATCATTTAAATACCTTTCTGGACAAGCGCGAAGAAGCTTATGACGGCTTGTCTGAAGCGTCAACCTTTTCCAGAGGACTATTGTCCGCCAATGTGGACGATTCCGCAGCCGCTAAGGTTGTCAACAAGTTAAGCCATACAGGCAGTCACATGTGTGAAGTCGAAACACTGTTCATGAAAAAACTGAAACAAATCGATGACTCAACCTGGGGTGATCTTTTAAAAGATGAGAAGCTGGCCAAAAGTGCCTTTAATTTGAGTGAAAAACGCGATAAAGGGAAAAAACTTCTATCTGAACAAGAGGAAAAAATTATTCAGCAGCTGTCTCTCGATGGACTTGAAGGCATGAACAATATTTATCAGTCACTGGTCAACAGTGTCCGAATTCCTTATAAAGAGGACGGTGACGTAACGACACTGTCAGCTGGGCAGGCGGCGAACAAACTGACAGGACATAAAGATCCGGAAGTACGGAGTCACCTCCTGACGGTATGGGAAGAAGCCTGGCGCGCTAAGGCACCACTCTTTGCCGATACACTGAACCACCTTGCCGGTTTCCGCCTGCAGACGTACAAACTTAGAGGGGAAGATGATTTTCTTAATCCGCCACTAGAATATAACCGTCTGAAAAAAGAAACCCTGGATACGATGTGGGATACGATTACGGAAAACAAACCGGCGCTGGTCGATTTCCTTAACCGAAAAGCCCGTCTGATGAATAAAGAAAAGCTGGGCTGGGCTGACATTGCTGCACCCCTATCACTAGGGGCATACGAACCAAAAACCTATTCCTTTGAAGAAGCTCAGACCTTTATTACTGATAATTTTGCAACATTCAGTACAGAAATGAAGGAAATGGCTGAAACAGCCTTTAAAGACAACTGGGTGGAAGCAGAAGACCGAGAAGGTAAACGCCCAGGTGCCTACTGTGCCAACCTTCCCGTCAGCAAGCAGTCGCGTGTCTTTATGACTTTTTCAGGGACAGCCAATAATGTGTCTACACTGGCTCATGAACTTGGCCACGCCTACCACAGTCATGTGATGCGGGACCTGCCACAGTTGAACAGACGGTACGCAATGAATGTCGCTGAGACAGCATCCACACTGTCTGAAATGGTCATCTCAAGTGCAACAGTGGATGCGGCTGAATCTGTGGAAGAAAAAATTGATTTACTCGACAGCAAGCTTTCCCGGGCCGCTGTCATGTTCATGAACATTCATAGCCGCTTCCTCTTTGAAAAACGTTTCTACGAGAAACATCAGGAAGGTCTGGTTAATGACAAAGAGCTGCGCTTACTAATGGAAGAAGCTCAGAAAGAAGCCTTCCAGAATTCATTGGAAAGCTATCACCCAATGTTCTGGGCAAGCAAACTCCACTTTTACATTACAGGCGTGCCTTTTTACAATTTCCCTTATACGTTCGGTTTCCTCTTCAGCCTAGGTATTTACTCTTATGCCAAAACTCAAGGCGATTCCTTTGAAACAGATTACCGTAATTTACTTCGGGACACGGCCAGCATGACAACGGAAGATCTGGCTCAGAAACACTTGAATGTTGATTTGACCCAGAAAGACTTCTGGCAAGCTGCCATCGACGAGATTTTATCAGATGTAGAGGAATACATGGCTTTGACTGAAGATTATATTAAATAAAAACTGAGACCTGGTTTGTCTACTCCTATTTTACAGCTCATCTACGGATGGGCTGTTTTTTATACAAAAACAGTCCATCCTCTTAGATTAACTAGAGAATCGACTGTTTTAATTATACAAACGGTGACACTTTTTTAATACCTTCCGTATCCGACTAAACGGGAGCCCCAGTAACCAGTCGTTGCACTCGTATAGGCGACTCCTGTGCTGGTCTGCGATCCGATAAACTGCCCACCGCCAGTATAGATACCCACATGAGTCATACGGCTGCCTTCAGCAAAGAAAACCAAATCTCCAGGCTGAGGGTTGGACACCTTTTGAGCGGATGCGTATTGTCCTGCCGCTGTTCTCGGAAGAGAAATGCCGACTTGTCTGAATACTAGACTGGTGAAACCTGAACAGTCCAGTCCGCTCGCTGTACTGCCCCCGTATAAATAAGGCGTTCCCAGTAAACGGGTTGCATGTGGACTCAAGCTTGACCAGCTTGTTCCCGTATTCGGTGCAGGTGTCGGTGCTGGAGCAGGTTTGGGTGTTGACGTAGTGCTTTCAGACGGTGTACTCTCGCTTGCACTCGCACTGCTTTGACTTGTCGTGCTTTCTGATGACTGTGCACTCGATGCACTTGGACTGGACGCTTGCGTTGATGAGCCAGTGTTTGTGCTGCTTTCTGAAGCTGTGCTCCCTGCTGATTCCGAGCTGCTGGATGAACCAGAGCTGACAGAAGCTGGTGGAGTGCTTTGGCTTTCAGTTCCTGCTGTTGCGTTCGAGTTTGCGGAACTCGTCTGCTGCGCATTGCTGGATGAAGATGCATTGCTCTGAGTTTCAGATGCAGTAGATGATGATGTACTCATTTCTTCTGACTCAGAAGCCGACTGATTGGACTCTTCAGGCGGTTCAGATGATTCAGTAAAAGAGAGTGCCCGTTCAGCTTCAGCGGCTCTTTCTTCTTCCAATTGCTGAATACGTCGCTGCTCTTCAGCTTCACGCGCCGCTTGTGCTGCTTCTTCTCGAGCAGTCAAGAGTTGAGCCACTGCCTGTTCAGCCTGCGCTCTCTGAGCTAGAAAATAATCGCGTTCAGACTGAGCCGTGGCACGTTCAGAAGCTATCTGGGCAATCAGCACTTCTTTTTCAAGATGCTGCTCTTCCAGATTCTCTGCCGTCACTTCAAGCTCTGCAGCTAAAGCATTCTGCTGCACAATTGTCTGCTCTGTTCTTTCCTCTTTTTCTACAACTGCTTCCATGTCTCTGACTTGAGCACGCACGAGTTTGCGGTTGGATGAAATCAAGTTGGATACGATATCCAGCCTGCCGATGATGTCGGTTAAGGATTCGGCTTCGATAATAAATTCTATATAATTAACCGGCTGACCGTTTACTTGAATTTTTCTAGCCTGCTGCTCCAGCTGGTCTGTTCGTTTCTCGATAATCAGGTTCAGTTCAGCGATTTCTTCCTGAAGTAGGGTCATTTCAGTATGAGCCTCTTCCAGGCGATTCACTGTCTCTTTGATTTTAGCTTCATTGGAATCTATTTTCTGTTCCAGTTTGCCCAGTTCTTCTTCTGCATTCTGAACTTTTTCTCTAAGAGCACTGATTGTATCTTCCAGGGTATGTACTCTTTCTTCTGATTCATTGATTGTGTTCCTATTTTCTTCAATAGCCTGATCAAATTCGTCTGCATGTACGTTCGGAGCAACTGCTAAAGTACTTAATAATACTGTACTCGTGAGTGATGAAACTATTAACTTTTTAATCAAAAAAGTTCCCTCCATTTATCATAGCCAACTGAAATTAGTGCAGTTATTTTATTGTTTTTACTAACTGGATAAAGTATACCACCCTTGTTCGTTGTAAACGTTTCAAATCCATTACACTTCAGCTACACTTGTGCATCTTTCACATGACAGCAAAACACTATGATTACTTGCAATTTGTAAGCAAAAAGACTATACTTTTTAGTGATTCAGTTTACTTTTTACCGAAAAAGAAGTAAGTGAATAAGTAATGAGGAGGAATAAATAATGAGCGACTATCGCGTACTGCTATACTACAAATATGTGACTTTAGATAACCCGGAACAATTCAGAGAAGAACACCTTAAGTTATGCAAGGACATTGGACTGAAAGGACGTATTCTGGTTTCTGAAGAAGGGTTTAACGGAACAGTGTCCGGTACCATCGAACAGACAGACCGTTATATGGAAGCAGTCAAATCTGATGAACGCTTCAAGGATACGTTCTTCAAAATGGACCCTGCAGATGGTCATGCCTTCAAAAAAATGCATGTCCGCTACCGTCCTGAAATAGTTTCTTTAAAGTTAGGTGAAGACGATTTGAACCCAAATCAGCTTACCGGACAGTATCTTGAACCAAAAGAATTCAAGGAAGCTCTGGAAGATGAGAATACGATTGTTCTAGATGCGAGAAATGATTATGAATACGATTTGGGTCACTTCCGCGGATCCGTTCGCCCGGATATTCGTTCTTTCAGAGAACTACCTGAATGGATTAAAGAAAACAAAGAACAGTTTATGGATAAGCGCGTGGTTACTTACTGTACAGGTGGCGTTCGCTGTGAAAAGCTGACCGGCTGGCTGTTAAAAGAAGGCTTTGAAGACGTTGCTCAACTGCATGGCGGCATTCATCATTACGGAACAGATCCTGAAACCCAGGGTGCGATGTGGGACGGTAAAATGTACGTTTTTGATGAACGAATCAGTGTTGACATTAATCGAGTCGACAAGCGGGTCATTGCTAAAGACTTTTTTGACGGAACCCCCTGCGAGCGTTACGTCAACTGCGGCAATCCTTTCTGTAATCGTCAGTTGATTACTTCAGAAGAAAATGAACACAAATATTTAAGAGGCTGCTCACATGAGTGCCGTGTCCACCCTGAGAATCGTTATGTTAAAGAACATAACCTCAGCAGAGAAAAAGTAGAAAAGTGTTTAAATGAAATCGGTGAATCTTTACCAGAAAAAGTATAGTCAACTAGTCCCCTTTGCGAATGAACCTTCTTTTCGCAGAGGGACTTTTGTTAATGGAAGCAGTGACAATTCTGTCACACTCTCCTTCAATCCAATACTCAAGCTGCCTAATATATTTTATTTTTCCAGCTAGTTTGCTATAATATAGCAAGCTATAACAAACAAATGAAAATTAAGGAGTTCATAATGAAACGTTCTGAAGAAAAAGAACCAAAACAGACAGAAGAAACGAATGAACCCTCACGATTTGCTTCATTCGTCTACTACTTTGATATTTTTTATCGGGTGATTAAAGCCCTCGTAATTATGATTATCGTCCTTGTACTTGTTGGGGGCTCCTTGGGTGCAGGAACAGCTATCGGCTATTTTGCCTCACTCGTGCATGGAACGGAAATCCCGGAACATGAAGATATGGTTGCCCAAATTTATGATTACAATCAGACATCGACTATGTATTACGCAGGCGGCGAAGTCATCAGTGACTTGCGTGCCGACTTGATGCGTTCTCCAGTGTCTCTTGATGAAATGTCTCCCCTTCTAGTTGACGCCATTGTTGCGACAGAAGATGAGTATTTCTTTGATCATGAGGGAATCGTTCCTAAAGCAGTAGCACGTGCACTGGTTCAGGATTTGACTGAATCAGGTGCTTCAACGGGTGGGTCCACTCTAACCCAGCAGCTCATCAAGCAGCAGCTGATTGGAGCAGAGGTCTCCCACGAGCGGAAAGCCAATGAAATTCTCTTGGCTATGCGCATTGAAAACCATCTGGATAAAGATGAAATTCTGGAAGCTTACCTTAATGTCTCACCGTTTGGCCGAAATAATAAAGGACAGAACATCGCAGGAGTTGAAGAAGCAGCCCAAGGTATTTTCGGTGTTCCTGCTTCAGAGGTAACACTTCCGCAGGCCGCCTTTATAGCAGGCCTGCCTCAGCGTCCGATTGTTTTCAGTCCATACACGAACACTGGAGAAATTAAAGAAGACCACGAACTCAGTTTAAGACGTCAGCGGGAAGTTCTCTTTAGAATGCACCGTGAAGGCATGATTACTTTCGATGAGTATCAGGAAGCTGTGGAATATGATTTATCACAGGATTTCCTGAACCGCGAAGAAATTGACTATGAAGACATGTCTTACTTGTATGACCGAGGCGAATATGAAGCGAGACGTATTCTCGTTCGACAGGCTATGGAAAATGACGGCATTACGAACGAAGATATTGAAGAAAACCCGGATCTTGTCAGTGAATACGAAGAAGAAGCCCGCTACCTTATTCGTAACAGAGGCTACCAGATTCATACAACCATCGACCGTGATGTTCACCGTGCTATGGAAAGTGTTGTAGAAGAATATCAGGATGAACTCGGTGTCGAAAAAACATACAATTGGGAAGATGCGGACGGCAATATGCAGTCTACCAATTATCCTGCACAATATGCTGGAGCCCTTGTCGACAATGAAACAGGAAGAGTGATCGGCTTTATAGGTGGCCGCGATTATGATATCAGCCAATTTAACAATGCCTTCCAGATGACCCGAAGTCCCGGGTCAGTTATAAAACCATTGGCTTTATATGGACCAGCGTTCGACCAAGGTCTGATGACGCCCGCAACGATTATTCCGGATACTGAAATAGAGGTACCTACTTGGGATAGCCAAACTAACAGAATGTCGTCTTACTTCCCTACTAACGTCGGTCCGACAACCAATGAATGGATAAGCGCTAGACAATCGCTAATCGAATCCAAGAACCTTGCATCATTCAGAATTCACGACCTGTTGATGGACAACGAAGTAGACATGGAAGGCTATATCCGCCGAATGGGTATTGATGAGGAAACTATTCCTTCAAATGAAATTGATAATCCATCGTTTTCAATCGGAGGTCCGGATGGTCCCTCACCTGTTGGCTTAGTCAGTGCTTTTTCAACTATGGGTAATAACGGTCAGCATACTGACTCTTATATGATTGAACGAATTGAAGACAGCACGGGTGAAGTTGTTTATGAACACACGCCCGAACCCACTGAAGTCTGGAGTCCACAGGCTAACTACTTGCTCGTGGATATTTTAAGTGAGGTTCACGTGTCCGGTACAGCCCAGGGAACTATGGATATGCTCAACTTTAATGCCGACTGGATTTCGAAAACTGGTACGACTCAAAATCTGAACGATGTCTGGTATGTTGCCAGTACCCCTCGTGTATCGTTTGGAACATGGCTGGGATATGGAACAAGCGAGCTATCTCTCACCACTGATTTCGGTGTACACCCTAGTCGACGAAACCGAAACATGTGGGCTCGCGTAATGAATGCTGTTCATGACGTTAACCCTGATATATTAGGTATTGGAGACAGCTTCGAACGTCCTGATGGCCTGACGGAAGATTCAGTTATCGCTAACACAGGAATGAAAGCTGGTGAAGTGGAAACGCCAGATGGCGATACCTTCCGCTATTCCGGCGATACAATTACAGAACTCTTTGACGAGGATCATATACCTGGCGAAACAGTCTATGATTTCCCTGTCGGAGCAAGTGATGAAGAATTGGAAGATTTCTGGAGAAGCTATATTTCTAATCGTTCTGATGACGATGAAGATGACGAAGATGATGAAGATGACGAGTCTGATTCTGAACCGGAAGAACAAGAAGAATCTGATCCTGAACCTGAACCTGAGCCCGAACCTGAACCGGAAGAAGAGGAAGAAGAACCAGAACCAGAACCTGAAGAAGAGGAAGAGGAAGAAGAACCCGAACCAGAACCGGAACCTGAACCAGAAGAAGACGATTCTTCCAACGGTAATGGGAATGGCTCTTCCAATGGTAACGACAACGGGAATGGAAATGGCAATGGATCAGACAACAATTCTGAAGCGACGCCTCCCGAAGAACCCGAAGAAGACGATGACAACGACGATGATGAAGAAGAATAATTCATAAGTTAAACCCTCTCCACTCTGAATATAGAGTTGGAGAGGGTTTACTTTATTGGATTCAATTCACTTGGTTATTAAAGCAATTGGTTAATTTAGATGATAGATTATGTATATCAATAGTTCTTCGATATTAACAAGCTCGAGTATCCTTATTTTTCTGAGTTGCCCCTATCTCTTTTTATTCCACCAACTGAGCACCTCACTATACTCTCAGTTTATGTTATTTCCTTTTATTCTATTAACTGGCTCATCATTGGCTTCCTGAGTTACCCCTATTCCCTTTTATTGCACCAACTCAACACCTCACTATACTCTCAGTTAGTGTTATTTCTTTTTTTTCCATTAACTGGCGCATCCCTGGCTTCCTGAGTTACCCATATGTCCTGTTATTGCACCAACTCAACACCTCACTATACTCTCAGTTTGTGTTATTTCCTTTTATTCTATCAACTGGCGTATCCCCGGCTCCATGAGTTACCGCTATCTCCTGTTATTGCACCAACTCAACTACATACTGTAAGCTCAGTTAGCACTATCCCCTAATCTCCCATTTGACAATAAACTTATTAAATAGAAAAACCCCCTAAACAACCATACTACATGATGATTAGTTTAAGGGATTTTTATACTTTTAATTCTTACTTAGTTGAGCCTTTACCTGCAATAGTATAAGGCAACTTAACAGTTTTTTCGTCGATTTCTTCTTTATTCATCAGTTTTGTCAGCAGTCGCATGGCTACCGCACCAATGTCATATAGCGGCTGGACAACAGTACTTAGCTGTGGTCGAGTCATTTCGGTCAGCTTTGAATTGTTTGAAGTAATAATTTCAAAGTCTTCCGGAACAGAGACGCCTCTATCCAGTGCCGCATTTAAGATTCCCACTGCCAGTTCATCATCAGCAACTACAGCTGCTGTGGCACCTACTTTAACTAGCTGCTCGTAGACAGCTTCTCCTACTTTATACGTGTATTCGGATTGGAATACAAGATCTTCATTATAGTCAATTGAAGCGTCTTTAAGGGCCTGCTTGTAACCATTCAGACGGAACTGCCCATTAATCGGCTCATCGTGACTCTCGGAAACGAAAGCGACGTTTTTGTGGCCGTTATTTAACAGCATTTCTACACTGTCTTTAGTAGCTGTTTCATAGTCGATGTTGACACTGCCTACCTGCTCGTCTGGATCGACTGTTCCTGCAAGAACAACCGGTGTACGTGAGCGGGAAAACTCTGCACGAAGCTCTTCAGTAATTTTATTACCCATGAAAATAACACCATCGACCTGTTTCGCTAATAGTGTATTCAGCACCTGAACTTCTTTCTGCTCATTCTCATCAGAGTTTGCCAAAATGATATTGTACTTGTACATCGACGCAATATCGTCAATCCCTCTCGCTAGAGATGAGAAATAAAGATTAGTGACATCGGGAATGATAACCCCTACTGTAGTAGTCTTCTTGCTGGCAAGTCCTCTGGCAACAGCATTCGGTCGGTAATCGAGACGGTCAATGACTTCCAGAACTTTCTTGCGAGTCGTCGGCTTGACATTCGGATTTCCATTGACTACTCGCGATACTGTAGCCATGGAAACGCCGGCTTCTCTTGCCACATCATAAATTGTAATTGTTTGTTTATCCATTGTTTTATTAACTCCTTCATATAAATGTATGTTCGTTCAATGAGAGCGCATACTTCTTTTATTAGAATAACAAGAAATGAAAACAATTTCAACTGTAATCATTCTATTTTCATGAAATTTTCAAAAACTTTTCAGAAAGGGCTTTCTTCGGAATTGGTTAACCGTGCTAATCAACCTTTTATTTGTTACACTTAACTCACTAATTTATTTTAAAGGAGTCTATTTATGACAAAAATCAGCCAACTAAAAGATTATATGCGCTCTAATGATGTATCCTTGATTTTTTCGGATAATCCCGATACTGTGGCCTACTATACTGACTATTTCAGTGATCCACATGAACGGCTGCTGGCACTTGTTGTATTCAATAGTAAAACGGTCCTCATCGTCCCTAAACTGGAAGAAAATGAGGCAAGACAGTCCAGTTCCGTTGATAAGGTCGTTGGCTACAAAGACGACGAGAATCCCTGGGAAACCCTCGAGCAGCTTGTTAAAGCCAACGGACTAATGGTTACTTCTGTCGGAATTGAGACAGATCAGTTAGTCGTTGACCGCTATTATCAATTAAGACACCTCTTCCCTGACGCTGTCTATCGTTCAATCACTTCAGACGTTCAAAATCAGAAGGTAATTAAGTCCGAGAAAGAAATTGCCCTTATGCATGAAGCTGGCCAACTTGCAGATGCCGCTCTACAGACCGGAATGAATGAGCTAAAAACCGGTATAACTGAAACTGAGGTCGTCGCAGCGATTGAGTTCGAAATGAAAAAACGAGGGGTCTCTGACATGAGTTTTGACACTATGGTCCTCTTTGGTGATCATGCCGCAAGCCCTCATGGGACACCGGGTGACAGGCAGCTTAAGCCGGGAGAACTTGTATTGTTCGATTTGGGAGTGGTCTGGAAAGGCTACACCAGTGACGTCACCAGAACTGTAGCCTACGGAGAGGTTGATGATGAGATAAAAGCCATCTATTCAGTCGTTTTAGAAGCCCAGCTTGCTGCCCAAAATGGAGTAAAACCGGGGATGACCGCTGACGAAGTAGACAAATCTGCACGGGATATCATCACCAAAGAAGGTTTTGGAGACTACTTCACTCACCGCCTAGGACACGGTCTTGGTCAGTCTGTTCACGAATTCCCGGATATTGCTCCTGGCTCGGAAACGGTCCTTCAAAAAGGGATGTGCTTTTCAATCGAACCGGGGATCTATATTGCCAATAAGGCCGGTATTCGAATTGAGGACTGCGTGACGCTGACAGATGAAGGGGCTGTCCCCTTTACTGCTACCTCTAAAGAGTGGACAGTTGTTCCTGTCAAATAAAAACATAATAAAGACCAGTTATTCTCTCATCAAAAAGAATAACTGGTCTATTTTTATAGCATAAAATAATCGTTAACCTAGCAGAGCGAACCTCTTAGATAAAGAAATCATCTTTTTCAAGGTGCTGTTTTTGAGACCGTTCCATCACTGTAAGGGTTCCATCTGACTCGAGAATAACGGCAGCTATGCTATCGAGTGAAACATACCCATCCTTACGAATGGATTGTATGACTTCCGCTTCGGTTATGCGTTCCTGTTTCATTTTTTTCTTATCATACTGATTATCATAATAAATGAGAGAAGGCTGCGATTTCAGTAGTGACTGAACTTTTGCGGATCGCGCTGATAGCCAAGTAGACACATATTGCAGGAAAACGAGCAGACAAAAGGCAACTATCCCCTCCCAGAACAGCGTCTCATGGTTTACTATGATATTAGCGAGTACCGACCCTAAGGCGACGGTCACAATAAAATCGAATGCATTCATTTTTGACAAGGTCCGTTTGCCCGAGAGCCTAAGTACCAGCACAATCAGAAAATAACTTAGTGTACCAAGTAAAAGCATACGTAAGAAGTTTTCAATAGTCATCATATTCTTCCTTTACATTAAAAATTTCTCTTGAATTTAAGCTTCTTCGTTTTCAAGATTTTCTAGAACATTCAAGTTTTCCATTTCATTATTCTCTTTCGGCAAAACAGATATCGCTCCATCCGTTTCCAATACAACAGCCGCTACTTCTTCTACTTTTCCGATACCCGTCTCTCTGATTGCCTGCATCACTTCAGATTTTGGAATTCTCTCTTTTTTCAGGTGATGGTCATAGTACCGGCCATCATAAAAAAGCAACGTGGGATGAGCTTTAACAATCCGACTGAATGTATTACTTCGAGACGATAGCGTACTCGTTCCATATTGAAACAATAGCAGAAGACAGAAAATTAACAAGCCTTCCCATAATTTCTCTTCCTGGTTAATCAAAATATTACCAAACACCGTCCCTAATGATACGGTTATGATAAAATCAAAGGCGTTCATTTTAAGCAATGTCCGTTTCCCAGACAATCGGAGGACGAACAAAGTAAACACGTAGACAACGAACGATACACCAGTTATTCGAAAAAAATCGACTATAGTCATTATTATACACCTGCATTCTAAAAAGCTTTGAATTCATTTTTTAAAGGTTACGTATCCGAACAACTTACACCAGCTGAGTAATAAAGCAGCGCCACCTGCTTATAGTATAAGGATAACATCGCCTGATTTATTTAGCTGGCTTCTTGCAACTTAGGACAAGCTTGAATTATTCTTCTGTACAAAAAGGATGCGCAGTGCGCATCCTTTTATGTGTACGTATATTAACTCATTATGATTTGTTGACGTTAGAGCTCACTGTCTGACCTCTAGAATCAGAATCAGTTGATTGGGAATCAGCAATTTCTTTTTCTTCTTCCACGCCTTCTTCAACAGTGTCTTTTATATCTTGAGCCGCATCTCTAGTAATTTCTTTGTCGACTTCCGTTCTTTCTTTCATGATATTTTTAGTGTCTTCAGCTGCATGCTTGGCTTCCTGTTTAATGTTATCCAGGTTTGCTTTTGTTTCATCCATATCGGATCCCACTTGGTTACTTAGCTGATCATAGGTTGCTGAAGCATTATCTAGATAGTCAGAGCCAGCTTTTTCAACTGTTTCTTTCAACTCACGGCCTTTGTCTTTTGCGACATTTAGATATTCACGTGCCTGACCTTTTGTCTTGTCTGCCTGGCCTGCGATGTCCCCTCTAAGGTCTTTTCCAGATTTAGGAGCCAGTAATAAAGCTGTTAACCCTGCTACTGCCGCGCCGACAAATGTTCCCATTACAAAGCTTTCCAGATTGTCATGATTTTTCATTATCAGTCATCTCTCCTTAAGTATTGTATTGATGGTTTACCCTTTTACTTTTCCGCCGACTTTCTTGGCGATACCGATTGATGCACCTTTTTTAGAGGCACTTGCGAGGTGTGAAGTCAGGTTACGCGTTGAGTCGTTTAAACTTGAAACGGACTCACCTAAATCTCCAACTGCCTTGAACAGCGGATCTGTCAAGCCTAGTTTACCGTTGACATCATCCAGTGTGGTATTTGTTTTATTCAACAGTCCCTCGACTTCAATAAGTAAATGGTCTGCATCTTTGGTAATGGTGCTCAGACTCTTGTTTGCTTCTTCAACTGTTGTATTAAGTTCCGAAACGACATTCGCCACTTTAAACAATACAAAGCAAAGTCCAAGAACAAGAATTGCAAAAGCGCCTGCTGCTATAAGTGCTGCTATTTCTCCACCTGTCATAGTTATCCCTCTTTCTTGTTTTCTGTATAAATTAAGATTACCATTATCACATAATTAATTGCAAACAAGACGGCCTTTTCTACCAAATAATATAAAAATTGAAAACTTCATAAAAACTGGTAAAATAAGGTTACTTCAAGTTATAAGTAAGGAGAGGACGCTTAGATGTTATATTCAGCTGAAGATTCGGATACAGGCACCGGTCTCGGTTCAGATATAGATGAGGGGGTTAATTTTTTCATCGAGTTCTGGAACGATATTGACTGGGATGCCATATTCAGTTCCATCATTATTGCTTTAATCCAGATACTAGCTGCTGTGATTATCTTTTTCATTTTAAAGAAACTCGGGCATTACCTTATTGATCTTGTATTCAAAGGCTACATGAAAGATAAACACACTGTACCCAATCGTTTGAACACTCTATATAAACTCAGCAAAAACAGTTACCATGCGATTTTATACTTTTTTCTAGTCTATACAATTTTAGAGGTTATGGGCATACCTGTAGGGACCCTCGTAGCCAGTGCCGGTGTGGTCGGTCTGGCCTTGTCTTTAGGCGCTCAGGGTTTCGTGTCAGATATTGTTAATGGCTTTATGATTCTTCTGGAAAAGCAAATTGACGTTGGCGATGTCGTTGAGCTCAGCGGCATACTGGGAACCGTTGAGGATGTGAATCTGAAAACGACCCGCGTCAAAGATTTTGACGGAACGACTCATTTTATACCCAATCGCTCCATTACCATCATCAGTAACCGTTCCCGAAGCGACATGCGGGTAATGATTCAAATTCGACTGCTGCCTCACACAGACTTGCATTTTGTCAGAAAAGTGATGGAAGAAGTTAATGCTGAGATGATTCCAAAGCAGGATGAGATTACTATTGAACCAATGGAAGTGTCTTTTGTTCCAATTGGCACAGCCCAAATGGCTGCTCAAATTATTATGTATACAAAAGCCGGTACAGAATTTGCCATGCGCAACCTTTTTTATGAGAAGTATGTGGATGCCTTGAGACAGGCTGGCGTTACATTACCTACGATTAATGTCGATATGCAGAACCAATAAAAAATCCTCCGTCAGATGCTTTGAATCAGACGGAGGATTTTTATTTTTTTATTATAGCAAAAAAGCTTACTGATTAACCGTTTCTCTAGCTTCCTGCTTTTCTTTTAATGTGTATTTCTTTTCCAGATCATGCGCAATTCGATTGGTTCCCTTGAGAATTTCACTCCGGGTAATAATTCCCTTGAAATTGTTATCTTCGTCCACCACAGTAATAAAGGCATGATTCACCAGCATTCTCAATACATCTTCCAGCTCATAGTTTTCATAAACATACGGGTAATCTGTATCCATAACTTCCTGAACTTCAATTTCACCTAGTTGTTCAAAGTGCACATTTTCAATATTCATAATAGCCTGCATGATTATCGGCATGGAAATAAGACCACACATTCTTGACTGATCGTCTAAAACAGGTACAACTGCATATTTATCAGAAGTTAATATCAGTAAGGCATGATTCAGACGATTCTTTAAACTAACGACTGCAACTTCTTCAGCGGGCTTCACCAGTGACTGCTCATCGTCAATTAAAAAGGCTTTAATTTTCTTACTTATCATTTCTTCACTCCTTGTAAGCGTTCTATTCCACTTCTATTTTACCTGTTATGAAACATTTTCCCAAACAAATATGACTATTAAAAGAAAATTCTTAGGTGAAAATAATACATTTTTATCCTACACCCCTATATAGCAAGGATATGTGATTATAAAGATTGGAATATGATGAGAGATTGCTTTCTCACGCTTTGAGTGAGTATGTGCCTGATAATTCATCTAGTTTATTATGATCCTGATCAAAATAAGTTAACGAAATATCTTCAGAATCCTGATTCATTTCCATAAACACATACGTACCGATATTTCTATCTCTCGGTTGAGTCAGACTTCCCGGATTGATGAATAAAATACCATCTTCCTGCTCGACCTTGGCAATATGCGTATGACCGTAAAAAACAACATTAACTCCTTCTTCTTTTGCTCTTCTTTTCATCTCTTCATTGGATTGTTTAACCGCATGCTTATGACCATGAACGACTAGAAATTTATGGTTATTGAATTCTATCAGTCTTTCCAGTTCAAAACCTGTGGCGTGGTCCATATTTCCTGTTACTGTTTTATAATTCTGCCATAGGGGTTGATCTTCCATGAGTTCGGAATCACCACAGTGAATCCATGTGTCTACGTCATTTTCGTATATAGATAGTATTTCTTCCATGTAATAGGTATTTCCGTGAGTATCGCTTACTGCAATCAGCTTCATTTTTTTGTCATCCCTTCGAATTTCTTACATTAGTTTAACCAGTCATCCAGTTCTTTACTCAATTTTTGTAGTGCCACAGCCCGGTGACTAATTTTATTTTTCTCTTCTTGAGAGAGTTCAGCCATTGTCTTGTCTTTTTCCGGAATATAAAACAAAGGGTCATACCCGAAGCCGTGCGTTCCTCTAGGCACATCGGCTATGCGTCCTTTTACCTGGCCTTCAATCACGAGTGATTCTTTCCCCGGCTCAGCCAGTGCGAGTGAACAGTGAAAAGCTGCCTGACGTTTGTCACTCGGCGTATCTGCCAATTCGTTAAGCAGCTTTGCATTGTTTTTCGCATCGTTCTTTTCTTCTCCAGCATAACGCGCGGAGTAGACACCAGGCTGGCCATATAAGGCCTCGACAATTAATCCTGAATCATCTGCCAAAACGAGAGTATTCAGTTTTTCAGCTATCGTTTCTGCTTTCAAAAGAGCATTTTCATTAAAGGTTGTGCCGGTCTCCTCTACGTCATCGAGTTCCGGAAAATCAAGCAAGGTTTTTATGGCGAAGCCTTTTTCATTAAATAAGGCTTCGAATTCTTTCGCTTTTCCTTTATTCTTTGTTGCTATTATAACTGTATGGGCGTTACTCTGCATTCTGTTTCAGTCCTTCTACATCTATTTTCTTCACTTCAAGCTGGTCATCTTCCATCCATTCTCCCGCGATAGCTTTGAACAATTGAGCATCTCCGGTGGTATAGATTTCAGTCGTAACTGGACTGGTGGTCTCTTCCGCGGCCATCTGATATTCATCCAGTACTTGATCAATTTGCTCAGCTGTCAGTGCACCTGAGTCAATCAGTCTGACTTCTTTACCCATTTCCTTTTGAATAAAGGGGGCGAGCAGCGGGAAGTGTGTACAACCCAAAATCAGGGCATCAATTCGAGAATTTTTAAGCGGAAATAACTTCTTCTTTACTAAAGCTTCAGCTTCTTCAGACTGATGCTGATTTGTTTCAACCAAATCAACAAATTCCGGACAAGCGAGACTTGTCACTTTTACTGCAGCGTTCATCTCACTGATTTTCTGGTTATAGTAAGAAGAATCTACTGTACTTTGCGTGGCCAGAATTCCAATTTCTTGTGTAGCTGTATGCCGGACCGCTTCCATACTTCCTGCATGAATAACACCGAGCACAGGTATGGGTAAAGTGGCTTTCAGTTCTTCAAGCGCAACAGCAGTTGCAGTATTGCAAGCTATGACTATCAGCTTTACCTGTCTGTCTACAAGAAACTGCGCCAACTCTAATGTATACCGTCTGATTTCTTCTATCGAGCGCGTACCATAAGGATTACGTGCATTGTCTCCTATATATATAAATGATTCATTCGGCAGCCTTTTTCGGGCTTCCTTTAGAACGGTGAGGCCACCTATTCCTGAATCCAGTAAACCAATTGGTCTTTCTGACATAGCTAACATCCTCTTCTAACTCACTGACTAATAATAAGTCAATTTTACAGTTTGTATTTTATGATTACTCGCACAAATATGTGAATAATCTCCCTTTGACTAGAATCTTTTCTTTGAACACGGTAAAATAAAAACGCGCGTCAGTTTACTCCACTTTAATTATAAAGAATTGACTTGTAAATATAAAGACTAAACCATTACTATACTTGATGAATGAGGTTTTAAAATGACTAACGATCAAACCATACATGCTTCCCAGTCGGCAGTTCTATTGCTGCGAGACCGCCTGCTGCCTAACTTATTCAGAGATGACGAAGCGGATATTTTATACTGGGCCGGCAAGGAACTCGCTCGTGACTATGATTTGTCATCTGTGGAAGACTTAACCGCTCTAATGACTCAACTCTCTTTTGGAAAGCTGACTTTGGTAGAAAAGAAAAAAACGTCTTATACTTTTCAACTTCAGGGCGAAATCGTCCACGAACGCCTGAAGGCAAACAGTGAGGCCAATTTTTCTCTAGAAGCCGGCTTTATTGCTCAAGCCGTTCAGAATTTTTCCAAACATTACACCGAATCCTCCTATACCGTTGACAAAAAAGCACGACTGGTGCGTATGCAACTGGAAACAGACCCTAAAGAACCTTTACATTAAAAAACTTTCTTCAGATTACTGACGTCACTTGTACGTCCTTAATTGAAGAAAGTTTTTTCGTCAAATCTGTTTCTGTGTTGCCGCTATCATGTGTCTAACTCCGCTTCGTGCACTCAGAGAAATCAGCTCCACATTGTTATTTCCAAACTGTACTCCCGATACCATCTGCCCGTAAGTTTTAAACAGGCTATGCTTGAAGTCGGAGGTGTCAATAACACTCATACTTGGGTAGTCAATCTTGACTCCCCCATATTTATGAGGAGACAGCTGTCCATTTTTGATTAGATTCTGAACAAGCTTGGTCTGCAACGGCAGAGAGTCTGCTACGTTCATATTTTGACCGGTACAATTAATCAGATAGGTTTCCGAGTAACTGTTCTTCTCGCTATCTAAAAGCTTAAATCCTTGTTCGGTTTTTTTGATGGATTCCAAACCACTGACGAGCCGCACAGCATTTTCATTAATCTGCCTGATTAACAGCCGTGCAGTATTTTGCGGAATAGGTGCCTTGAACCGCTGCCACTGGCCGCTGTATTTAGATAGAAACAGGTCTTTTTCATCGTCAGACAAGGCATTCCAAATAAACGGGTAGCACGTCCGCATATGCCGAATCATCGATTGAAATTCGCCTAATTCCTTACTGTACTCTAAATCAAGTTCCATTCCTTCTAAAGTACCTTCTCCTAAATGATTCCAAACCCAGTTCGCATCAATATGATGCTCTTCCATTTCTTTATAGAACCATTCTTTAACTTTGTCCAAAGAGAGCTCAGGCATATGATTCAACAAATCCTTTACCCGGTCATCACAGAAGTAGTGCAGTTTAACAGCTGGTTCGTCCCCTCGTACTGAAGAAAACAAACCATTTCTTGAGTAAAAGGTCACCTTTATATGTGGGTAATTTTTTTGAATATAGAGCATTGCGTCAAGAGCTGTCAAACCGGATCCAATAAGGCCGATTGATTGTGTGTCTTGCGGAAACTTCAATACCTCTTCAGCAGGATAGGGGTTGTAAATATAGCCATCTTTTCCTTTTAGATTATAAGGATCCTGGTAAGCTAGGTGCCCCGTCGTCAAATGAATCGCATCCACTTTTTCAGCGGACTCGCTACTAATAACGGTATAATGCCCCTCATCAGCCTGTTCAATCTCCTCAACAGTTTCAAACCTGAGTTCTGTATTGAGTTCTTTCATGCAGCTTTCTGCTTTTTCTCTTAAATAATCCCCAAACCACTTTCTAGGCAAATGAGTATGGTAAGGAGTCTGGACAGTTTTATTCTGTTTGACCCAATTCATAAAGTCCTCTTTATCATTCAAATCGATGGACATTGTTTCCGTATACTGGTTAATCAGTAGACTTTCGTCATCGTTCTGATACGGAAAGCCGGTTCCCCATTCTTTTTTCGAGGCATAGATTATTATCTTATACGTTTCTTTTTGTTCATCATTCAACTGTCTGGAAAGTTCCCGCAGCACGCTGACTCCTGCCACTCCCAGACCTATAACTGCTATCTTCATGTCGTGTCCCCCACTATGCGATTCTACTCTAAATAGTTTACCAAAAAAAGCGACTGATACCTATGCAAAATAAAAAGTGCCATCTTATTCTCGGTTAAAAGGTAAGATAAACACTCTGAATTTATAAATTAACATTTAAGGGAACACTATTAATAAGCTGAATATCTTCATCTACCAATTTAACGAATTGAATTTCGCGGGCATCCCAGCTCATTAAATCATTAAAGGAGTAGTCATTCTTTCTAAGAACCACATCTAAAGGGCAGTCAATTTCGTCATCCGCGTTATGGAACACATCGCGGTCCTCCACTTCTAGTTCAACATCTCTTTCCTTGCATTTAATAATGTATTTGTACTGAATCGTCTGTGTCAAAACTGGTTGACCGGGTTCGTTCTGTGTCATATGACCACTCTCCAAGCTATAATATTATATGTACGATTCAAAAGTTAAATTTGTGCTTTCCAATCAGGGACGGAATCTTAATGTACTATTCTATTATATGTGTTATTTTATATCACACTATTGTAAAAAGATAGTCCATTCATGGGATTTTTAGTAAAATATGTCAAAGTGTCATATTCTTTTCACATCTCTAGTCTTGCAAAACCACTAACTTACTATCCAGTAAATCGAACCATTAATCAAGGACTTTCTCTAACATTCAGAACAAATTGGCGTAATGTTCTTGTAACATTTATTAAGCACTCATATTGCTTTTTCCGTTCTATCTCTTTTAACAATTTAATTGCATTATTGACTTAAATTTTCCGAATGTACAAAACTTATGCGAACGTTTAGTTCACTATTTATTAATATCAATATTAATTTCGTCCTCACTTCTTTCTCACTATTCAATTAACTCCTTAAAATTAATTGCTATTCGGTACGACTTTTTATTTTTATATGAGTAACTTGTTCCGATTAGATGTTTTCGAAATGATTTTTCCATTTTAAGAATCAAAGTTGTATCGATTACATTCTATTCGATACAACTTTATCCCGCTTGAGCTTGAACTCGTTTCGATTAGTCCGTAGTCATTATAAATGGGAATTAACCGTAACAAAAAACTCCAGCCCATTTTGGACTGGAGTTTCTTTGATCAGTTCATTATTTGTGTTTTGCTAATGCTGATTCAATTTGTTCTTTGCTGTGGTAGCCAATTAGTTTTTCTACTACTTCGCCATCTTTTGTTACCAGTAAAGTAGGAATACTCATGATTCCGAATTTGCTTGGCGTTGCCTGGTTTGCGTCAACGTCCATTTTGAAGTAATTGACGCTGCCATCAGTTTCTTCGTTTAATTCGTCGATGACTGGTGACTGCATACGACAAGGTCCGCACCATGCTGCCCAAAAGTCGGTAATTGCCAATCCTGATCCTGTTTCCTGGTCGAAATTCTGATCTGTTAGTTCTCTAGTCATTCTTAATCCTCCTAATAGTTAACTTACTTATTAAAAGTAAGTTATTTAATCCATTGTTAGTATAGCAAACTTTTCCAATGTTGTCTAGCACTTGAATTGGATTTACTTAAACGTGACTATTGTTGCTCCGCTGCCACCCTGATTACCGGGTGCATCTTCGAACTTCGACACTTGAGAATGTTTTTTCAGATACTGGTGAACGCCTTTTCTGACGGCGCCTGTGCCCATCCCATGAATGATAGTGACTTTAGGGTAATTGGCCAGAAGTGCCTGATCTATATACTGGTCAACTTGATTGACTGCCTCTTCTACCCGTTCGCCTCTTACATCTATCTCAGTCGATACCCCTGCGGAAGAGGTTCGTCTGACTGATACGCGCTGTTTCGGTTCCTTCTCTTGAGCAGTCTGCAGAAGGTCTGCTTCAGGCAGCTTCATTTTGAGCATACCCATTTGAACGACCCACTGGTTGTTGTCTGCTTTTTCTACCAAGGTTCCTTTTTGACCAAAGGATTGCACTTCGACCGCATCGCCGACTTTCAGCTGTTTCTTTCTTTTTTCCTTTTTCAGGACTTTGTTTTTCTTCAGTCCTTCTTCTTCTGTCTTCAGCTTATTCAGCTTGGTCTGGGCATCAATAAATTCGTGTTCCTTAAGCGCCCCCTGCTGGCCGCTCTCCAATTGACGTTGACGGATTGCTTTAATCACATCATCAGCTTCTTTTTTCGCTTTTTCAACATAGGCATTTGCCTCTTCTTCAGCCTGCTTTTTCAGTCTATCTTTTTCCTGCTGGTATGATTCGTAGGCTTCTTTCAACTCTTTGTGCAGAGTCTGCGCTTCTTTTAAATCCTGCTGCGCTTTCTCAGCCTGCAACTGCGCTTCCTTGCGTTTGTCTTCAAGATCCCGAATCATCGTATCAATGCTTTGACTCTCTCCACTCATCAATTGACGGGACGAATCGATGACCGTGTCATCCAGTCCCAGACGTTTCGCTATTTCAAATGCGTTACTCCGACCAGGTATGCCGATAAGCAGCCGATAAGTTGGACTCAGGGTATCGACGTCAAATTCCATACTGGCATTGATTGTTTCCGGCCGGTTGTAGCCATATGCTTTGAGTTCAGGATAGTGAGAGGTAATCATGACGTAGCTGCCTTTTGACGCAATTGCATCAAGCAAGGCAATAGCCAGTGCTGCACCCTCCTGGGGATCTGTCCCCGCACCCAACTCATCCAATAGAACCAGACTCTTGTCATCAATTTTTTCAAGAATAGATACGATATTAGTCATATGAGAAGAAAAGGTCGACAGACTCTGTTCAATAGACTGTTCATCACCAATGTCTGCGTATATTCCGGAGAAGATACCAATGGTGCTTTCTTCTTCCACAGGTAGAAATAGGCCAGCCTGACCCATAAGCTGCAGGAGACCCAGTGTTTTCAGGGCCACCGTTTTCCCACCGGTATTCGGACCGGTTACGATGACCGTTTTATAGTCTTCTCCAATAATGATGTCATTTGCCACAACTTCTTCTTCAATAAGCAGCGGATGACGGGCTTTCATTAATGCTACATGGCGACTCTCTGAAAGCAGTGGTTTGACCGCTTTTATCTGCTGAGCATAGCGTCCTTTTGCCTGAATGACATCCAGTTCCACCAGCTGATTCAGTTGAATAGATAAAGATTCTCTATACGGCTCAATGGTCTCCGTCAGTTCTCTCAGCAAGCGGGTAATTTCATTCTGCTCTTCGACCTGATACTGCCGCAGCTGATTGTTTAAATCCACGACACTTTGAGGTTCAATGAAAAGCGTCTGCCCGGTTGAGCTCTGGTCGTGAACGACGCCTCCGAATGTGTTTCTATTTTCAGCTTTTACCGGAATAACGTAGCGGTCATTTCGCATGGTAATAAGGGAGTCCGTCAAAAAGCGTGCCTGTGAGCCTCTGACAATCGATTCCAGTTTCTGACGGGTTCGACTCTCCGTCTGTTTAATCCCTTGTCTGATCCCCTTTAATTTAGCACTGGCATCATCCAGCACATAACCGCCTTCATCTACAACTGAAAAAATCTCTTTTTCCAGCTCTCTAAAAGGTTCAATCTGCTGCACTTTATCATATAGTCTATTTAATGGGATAGCTTCTTCTTTTGCTTTGGCAAAAAATGTCCGAATCTCTCTCAGTGTCCGAAGAATTCTGCCAATATGAGCCAGTTCCTGCCCATTCAGTGTTCCTTGCATACGAACGCGATTCAAGTGCGGCCTTATGTCTTCGTAAGCCGCCAAAGGCATGCCACCTTTCAGACGAATCAGCATGACGGCATCGTCTGTTTCTTCTAAAGTGGCCTGAATCAATTCCCGGTCAGTTGTCGGTTTTATTTTCATACAGGCCGCTTTTCCAAGCGAGGATACTGTGTGTTCAGACAATTGTCTGATAACTTTTTCAAATTCTAACTTTGCATAAGATGCCTGAAATAGTTCAGTCAATGCTTTCTCTCCTTTAAGTGTGCTTCAAATATACTAATCGGGTTAATCGGCTGTAATAAAAAACGGGCAGTTTGCGGAAGATTGTTCGTCTTCTCAAAACCACCCTTCCTTTATACTGATGTTAATCCTGAACGCCCTCTACTATCCACCACTCGTAAAACTGGCTGGATAGTTCTGGTGTGGTCGTGACTATATTCCGCGCTACATTACTTGTTTCGAACTGATTCTGAATAAAACCTATTGGGATTGTTGAAAGTAAAAATAACACTAAAAAGAGACCGATATAATGAATAACGAAACTCAGTACGGCTCCTCCCAAAGCATTCACAGTACGAACCACAGGAATATCGGCAAGAAAATTAAACAATCCGCCTATCAGTCGTGTAATGAGCCAGCCGACAAATAATATCAGGATAAATGCGGCTCCCTTGTAAAAGGCACCATCCAGGTTGAACAGAAAATCGATGCTGTACAACACATAGGGATTATCCACTGATGATGTCGGTGTCGGGAATGGAATCAGCATTTCTGTCCACTCACTCAACTGCTGATAATATGTCAGTGCCATCCAGAATGAGACAGCATACCCTATGGATAAGACCAGCTGCAGCACAAGGCCGCGTCGTGCCCCGCTGTACAGCGATAGTAACAATGTAAATAATACGATAACAGTTAAAACCATTTTATTCTCCTTATACGAAACATTTTACTCTTGTGTATCCTTTTCAGTATCCTGTTTCATTTTCTCTTTAATTTCTTCAAGTTCTTTATGCATGCTGAGCTGATCCGATACAGCATTAATGGCCAGCAGCATCGCTCTCTTTTCGCTGCTTAAGCCTTTGGTCAGTTCTTTCAGTTGGCTTAACTGTTCATCAACCGTTTCAGCTACCGTCTTCATGTGTTCTTGAGATTTCGGTCCTACAATCGTATAGCTTTCTCCGTCAATGGTTGCTTTATAACGACGCTTCCCTTCCGGCATAAAAAAAGCCCCCTCGCTTCTCAAATTCTTTATTATAATAACACGAATTTACACTTTATGCATTATTTCCCGACTCTTTTGATGGATTGGCAATAAAAATTAGTGGAGAAAAGCGATCTTAAGTAGACTCTACAGTTCCGTATTTGTTCAGTTTACCTAAAAGAGCCAATGTTCAGCAGACTCGCAATCTCAAGCGCATTCACATTACCGAAGTGAGCTTCCGTTTAGCAGACTCGCTGCGCCAAGAAAGTTGAGTCTGCCATACTTGGAAGATGTTCGGTTAACTCAGCTCTGAAAAAATCTCAGTATGCTGAAGTATTGTAAACTTTGGCAATCTCATAGACGTTGGCTGGTCCAGTTTACTTAACCACCGCCTACTATGGTAAACCCACTCAACAACTAGCTCTCAGTAAACCGAAGCACAAGCACATTCGGTAAACTCGATTAACTATCTTCCACGAGTCTACCTAAGCCACACCCAAATGCACTTTAAAATAAGGAAAAAAAGCCTGAAAGCTTTTTTTTCAGCTTCCAGACCTTCTTCTGTTAAGAAAACTACAATGATTAACGTATCTCTGCTTTAAATTCGCTGATCAACGCTTGCTTGACCTTGTCAAAATCACTTGAGATATGTTCTTCTTTTAACGTTTCCTCTGGGTTCACATAAGACAAACTGTAAGCCAGAGACTTTTTACCTGCTTCAATGTTATCACCCTGATAGAGGTCAAAGAGTCGGACAGACTGCAGCCATTTTCCGCTGTTGGCTTTAATGACATTCACAATCTCTTCGTGCAGAACTGTTTCGTCTACTACGAAAGCAATATCCCGTGACGTTCCCGGGTATTTCGGAATCGCTTCAAAAATCACTGTTTCATTGGCATCCGTCAGGAATGGTTCCATGTTCACTTCGAATACGAAGGTTTCATTCAAATCACGTTCACCGGATACAGAAGGATGAAGCTGGCCGACAAAACCAATTTCTTCATCATTCAAGAAAACTTTGGCTGTACGGCCCGGATGCATCTCTTTTAAGTCCTTGAACGGAACAAAAGAAACAGACTGGTCAGGGCTTAATGTTGCGAACCATTCTTCAAGAATGCCTTTAACAGTAAAGTAATCCACTTGAACTTCAGAATCCTGCCAGCTGTTTTCCATTAAGGCGCCAGTCATAATGCCTGCCACATGCATGGTTTCTTTCGGCAGCTTCTCTTCCTGTCTGGTAAATATTCGACCCAGTTCAAATAATGCCACTGATTTCGTCTGACGGGCCACATTGTACTGAACATTATCCAGCAGTCCGCTAATCAAGTTCTGTCTGAGCGCTTTGTGTTCTTCACTCATCGGCCAGTCCAGCTCAATTGGATCAGCATCAAACAGAGTAAAAGCCCCTGCTTTTTCAGTCGTTGTCAAAGCATAACTGATTGCTTGAGACAGCCCGCAGCTTTCCATATAGTGACGGGTGAAACGGCTTATTTTCTGGCTGTAAGTCAACTCTCCCGGATGGGATTCACTATGCGGCAACGTGGCTGGCAAGTTGCTGTATCCATTAATTCGAGCGACTTCTTCTATAATATCTGCTTCAATTTCAATATCCCAGCGTCTAGGCGGAATAGTGACAACTACTTTTTCTGTCGTAATGTCGCTGTCAAAATTTAGTCGGTCAAAAATGCGTTCCAAATCGTTGACAGATAACTTTGTTCCGAGTGTACGGTTGATTTTCTCTGCAGAGGTTACCACAGTCTTGGACTGGGCTTCTTCTGATTCAATCTGAGCTGTTCCACTGACCACTGTTCCGTGACCCAGCGAAGCAATCAGAGCTGCTGCATGATCAAGAGCTGCCTGGACATCCGCCAGATTAACCCCTTTTTCAAAGCGTGAGCTCGACTCACTTCTTAAATTTAATGACTGAGCAGTTTTTCGAATCAGACTGGATTCGAAAACTGCCGCTTCCAGTGCCACTGTTCGTGTCTCTTCTGTCACATGGGTATTCTGACCCCCCATGACACCTGCCAGAGCTACCGGTTCATCATTGTTTGTAATCACCAGATTTTCCTGAGACAGTTCACGCTTTTGTCCGTCAAGGGTAATCAATGTTTCCGATCCGTTCGCCCGTCGCACAAGTATCTCTTTGGACTCAAGTGAATCGTAGTCGAAGGCATGCATAGGCTGTCCGTATTCCAGCATAATATAATTTGTTACATCCACCACGGCATCAATCGGTCGAATGCCGGCATGCATCAGTTTACGCTGAAGCCATAACGGACTTTCTCTAACCACTAAGTCCTTAATAACACGCATTTTATAAATGGGTGTCTCTTCCTGATTCTCCACAGCTACAGAGACATAGTTTTCCACTTTTTCAGTGGGCTCTTCATTCAAGTTAACACCTGTGAAAGATGGCTTCTGGTTTAAAATAGCACCCGCTTCAAAAGCTACTCCACGCATACTCAAAGCATCTGCACGGTTCGGTGTAATATCCAATTCAATAAAGGCATCCGTTAAACCGAGATACGGCAGTGCATCCATACCCGTTTCAGCCTCTTCAGGAAGGACGTAAATACCGTCTTCAGCTTTTTTTGGAATCACTGCATCTGAAAAACCCAGTTCTTCCAGAGAGCAAATCATACCATTAGATGTGTACCCTCTCAGCTTGCTTTTTTTTATTTTCAAGCCGTTAGCCAGCCTTGCCCCCGGAAGAGCTACAACCACTTTCTGGCCGGCTTTGACGTTAGGCGCGCCGCAGACTATTTGAACTATTTCGTCTCCTGCCACATCGACTTCAGTCAGGTTCAGATGGTCTGAATCAGGCATTTTTTCTGCCTTCAGTACGTTTCCAACTACAATATTTTTAAGCTCTGTTCCGGGTTCACTTACCCCGTCCACTTCAATTCCTGTCAGGGTAATTTGTTCTGCTAAATCACGAGGCGCAACGGATGATAAATCCAGCGACTCACTTAACCAGTTATATGAAACTTTCATGTCAGACTATCCTTTCCTCTTGAACTGTTTTAAGAATCGTTGATCATTTAAATAGAAATTACGGATATCGTCCACACCATATTTCAGCATAGCGATACGGTCAGGTCCTAAGCCAAAGGCAAAACCACCGTATTTAGACGAATCGACTCCCGACATTTCCAATACGTTCGGATGCGTCATGCCGGCACCAAGAATTTCAATCCAGCCGGTCTTCTTGCAGACGTTACAGCCGGTTCCGCCACATTTGAAGCAGCTGACATCCACTTCCACAGAGGGCTCAGTGAAGGGGAAATAACTCGGACGCAGTCTAATTTCACGCTCTTCGCCAAACATTTTCTTAGCCAGCAGTTCCAAAGTCCCCTTTAAATCAGCCATGGTAATATTCTCGTCAATGACCATGCCTTCAATCTGGTGGAACTGGTGAGAGTGTGTTGCATCATCCGTGTCTCTTCTGTACACTTTTCCGGGACTAATCATTTTAAGTGGTCCGTTTGAAAAGTCATGCTGCTCAAGTGTACGGGCTTGAATAGGCGACGTGTGCGTACGCAGAAGAATATCAGACGTAATGTAGAACGTATCCTGCATATCACGAGCCGGGTGGTTCTGAGGCAGGTTGACGCGTTCAAAGTTGTAATAGTCGGACTCCACTTCACTGCCTTCAATAATCTGGTAGCCCATGCCTAAGAACAAATCTTCAATGTCTTCCATGATTTGAGTCAGGACATGAGTCTGACCCTTTGTGACCTGACGTCCTGGAAGCGTGACATCGATTGTCTCCTTTTCAAGCTGTCTGTCCATCTCTTCTTTTTCAAGACGCTCTCTTTTACGCGTCAGAACAGTGGTCAGTTCATCTCTGACTTCATTTGCCTTTTTACCGATGACTGGGCGTTCTTCTGGAGAGACATCTTTCATGCCTTTCAGGACACTCGTCAACTCACCTTTTTTCCCTAAATAATTGACACGAATACGTTCCACTTCACTAATTGATTCGGCCGAATTAATTTCCACCACTGCCTGACTTAACAAGGCAGTTAACTGATTCTCTATCATTCTATTCTCTCCTTAAGTTGAATTCATTGCATAAAAAAAGACCCCATCCCCAAAAAAGGGACGAGGTCAACACGCGGTACCACCCTGGTTCAGAAGTCAGCTTCTGCACTCATGCATAACGGCGCATACCGGGATAAACTATTACCCACGTTCTGTTCAGCTGCCAGTAGAAAACTACCCGCTGCCCAGATTGGCGATGAAAGTGAACTTCCTGACGTGCTTCAATCAATGCTTTCAGCCTGGGCATTGTTCTCTAGAATTGAAGCAGTGTCAGTACTCTTTTTCATCTGTCGTTTTATTTAATCTATATCCGCATCACAAATCCACTGATTTGCCCACAGCTGTACTTCATTCATTACATTTTCTAATGATTTGCCTTTTTCTGTTAAACGGTAGCCTGAACGAATATCACACGTTTCATCTAAATCTCTCGTGACGATTTCCTGTTGTTCAAGCTCTTTTAGACGCTCGACTAACACGCGGTCACTGACGCCTGGTATGGCATGAGAAACATCCTTGAAACGGCGAGGTCCATCCAACAATACATCGATGATTAAACCAGTCCACTTTTTACCTAAGATTGCAAAGGTCTGCTCAAAACGCGGGCAGATTATTTTGTCTGATTCAGTATTTTTTGTCTGAGTCATATCTATCATCTATTGTCACCTCTTCTTTCACATCATTCACTATACCATTATAGCAAACAAATGTGTAGATAACAGGTCTAATTTCGACTAATCTTAAAAAAATGTTCACAACTTTAAGCTTTCTTACAATCTTTCAATGAGCATTGTAGCAATCGTAAAGTAAATAATCAGACCAAGAGAGTCGTTGATGGTCGTGATAAACGGACCAGATGCCACAGCAGGATCGATTTTAAATTTATTAATAATCACGGGAATAACAGACCCGATTACGGTCGATACACTGACAGTAATGAACATGGATACACTGATGATAAATGCCAGAACGGGATTTCCGTAAACAACAGTAACAATTCCGACCAATACAATTGCTGCAACCAACCCTATCATCATTCCAGCGCCAAATTCGTGCTTGATGGTCTGGAAAATGCTGGTTTTGTCTCTGTCATCATCAATGTTCAAGTTACGAACAGCAACGGCAAGTGACTGAGTTCCGACATTCCCCGCCGTATCCATAATCATCGGGATAAAGGCAGCTAGCAAAACTACGGATTCCAAAGTTTCTTCAAAGGCACCAATGAGTCCCCCTGTAATCATCCCTAAGAACAATAGAATTACTATCCAAGGCGTACGTGACTTTGCTGTACTGAATGGTGTAGATTTTCTTGAACGGCTGTCGTCATCGCTTCTTTTAATCGCAGCGAATTCATTAAAGTCTTCCGTTACCTCTTCTTCCAGAACGTCCATAACATCATCAACAGTTACAATACCTTTCATAATGCCGTCATGTGACAAAACGGGTATAGCCAGCAAATCATAATCCTGTATGGTTCGAGCCACTTGTTCCTGGTCTTCGTCAATTTTGACAGAGACAACCTGTGTGAACATAATATTTTCCACTGTTTCTGTTTCCGGTGACAAGAGCAAGTCGCGAAGAGACAGTACTCCAACGAGTCGTTCTTTTTCATCTACGACATAGAGATAATAAATCGTTTCCGCTTCACGACCGATTTGTCTCAATTGTTCGATCACTTCACTTAATGTCTGTTTGTAGTGTATGGCAATATATTCTTTCGTCATGATGGAACCGGCTGTTTCCGGTGCATAAGAAAGGAGCTCCTGAACTCGTCGGCTTTCTTCATCGTCCATCATATCAAGCAGGGTCTGATTATCTGTCTGGTCACTTTCAGTCAGGAAGTGAGCCACATCATCGGCAGCCATAAAGTTGAACACTTCGGCCATATATGCGTCAGGCAAGTATTGAACCGCATCTTCCTGGTCTTCAGTTTCCATCCACTCAAAAATTTCTGCAAATTCTTCCGGCGATAGAAATTCAGAGATTTTACGCTTCTTTTCCGGATAAAGCAGGTGAAAAACTTCATGCTGATCACGATCATGCAGTCTTAAAAATAATTCTCTGAATTTTTCACGGTCATTTCTTTTGGCTGCCAGAAAAACCTGTTCATAGGTCTTCTGTTTTGTGCTTTTCATTAATTTCATAGTTAATCATCCTTTTTACAATGGTTTAGCGAATCATTATTAACTGACTTATATGACATTTCAACTGACTTACACAAGGGAACTTTATCCAATTCGCCTCACCTCCAAAAAGTTAGGGTTATTTACAGTTCGTGTTTAAAGCAAATAAAAAACACACTGTTTTAAGAGCGTGTAAAGAACATGAAAAAGCTTCATCTTCATACACCTCTGTCGTTGAGCTTCAGCTTCATATGGCATAGAGACAATCTCAGCTACATTAAAAATCCCCTTCATCCGAAGATTCTTGCTGACCCATTGGCGTCTTTAGACATTTCTGGGCAGTAGCGTTTCTCCATATGGGAGCCTCACCTAACAAGGTTATTTATTTCCTATTAATCATAACGAAAGTTTACAGTTTCATCAAGCAATAATTCTTATCAAAAAAACATGGCCGGTTCAATCGTTATTTTTGTACGATTTGACATTGTTGGCTATACTAATAATGACAGTTAGTTAAATTTATTAGGAGGAAATGACATGAATTTAAAAAAATTAGGCATCTTACTGGCCGCTGGAGCAGTTTTATCCGCCTGCCAGACAGACGAAACAGAAACCAATGACATTGACACGGAAGAAGTCCAGGACACAGAAGATGTCAACGGAGAAGATTTGGATACTCAAGAAGATGAAGCGGCACTGGAAGACGAAGCTGATGAAGCGGTTGTATCCGATGAAGATATGGCACCGGTCAGTGACGAGGAACTGGAAAATGCGGAAGCCATTGGAGATTTAACCCAGTACGAAGAATTTGAGGAACAGGATGTTTTCGTACCGGAAGATTACGTGGCTTATCTCGTTTCTGAAGAAGGCGGCAGACGTGTCTTTGTCTTTACTGAAAATGATGAACAGGTCTTTAAAACAATTTATGTCATGCCGGATAATCAGCTGCAGGTCATTGATCTGGTTAATGATGAACTGCTGATGAATGATCCTATTTAATCACACCGTCCATATAAGATAAAAAGGAAAGGTTGTTTGTACATGGAAAACAAATTTGACACACAAGAACCTAAAAAAGATTATCTGATAAACGATGACAGGAAAAATGTCACACCAGTCCCTCAAGTAGAAAGTGACTCTTATAAGCCTGCAGGCAAAATGAAAGGCTTCAATACGATTGTCACAGGAGCAGACAGCGGAATTGGCCGTGCAGTTGCGATTGCCTTTGCTAAAGAAGGGGCTAACGTTGCTTTAGTGGATATTGAAGAAAATGATGACTTGAAGTCAGCCCACAGCCGTATTGAAGAGCTGGGGGTAAAATGTCTGAGCTTTGCCGGTGACGTTGGGGATGAAGACTTTGTAAAGGAAACTGTTTCTGCCATTCAGTCTAAATGGGGAAGCATTCATACTCTGGTCAACAATGCTGCTGAACAGCACCCGAAAGAAAGCATACTCGATATCGATTCTGCTCAGCTGGACCGGACATTCCGCTCAAATATATACTCAACCATTTACTGGTCAAGAGAAGTCTTTCCACACTTATCCGAAGGCGGAACCATTATTAATTCATCCTCAGTGACTGCTTATAAAGGGTCTCCAGGACTAATGGATTACGCTTCGACAAAAGGTGCGATTATCTCCTTCACCCGCTCGCTGTCTCAGAACAAAGAAATTCTGGAGAAAAAAGTGCGGGTCAATGCAGTAGCTCCCGGCCCAATCTGGACACCATTGATTCCAGCTACTATTGGCAGTTCCTATAAAGAGCACGGCGGCGTGCCTTTGAATCGTCCGGGTGAGCCGTTCGAACTGGCCCCAGCATATGTTTATCTGGCTTCCAGCGATTCAAGTTATGTCACTGGACAGACCATTCACGTTAATGGTGGCACAGTAGTCAACGGATAGGTTATTTAACTAGACTAAAAAGCCCGACCTCGCATTTCAGGAGGCCGGGCTTTTTCTGTAACTCTGCTAATTTAGTTGATTTAACGCTTATTTAAATTTCTACTGTAGTTTGCGGGTTCAGTTTGTCTCTTAACAGACCTGAAGTAATAGCTGTCAATGGAATCGTCAGAATCAAGCCGATACTGCCGGACAATGCTCTGATGACTTCTGTTGCAACGATATCCATATTTATGATGCTCACGTAAGGCTGCTGATAAGCTGCAAACAGAAGTAATAGCGGAATCATACTTCCGACATAAGCAAGAATCAGTGTGTTGGCCATCGTTCCCATAATATCTTTCCCAACGTTCATACCTGCCAGAATCAATTTTTTAGTACTGATGGACGGGTCAACCTGTCGTATTTCTTCCATAGCAGAAGCGATGGACATGCCCACATCCATAACCGCTCCTAAGGCCCCCATTATAATACCCGCGAACAAGAGCCCGCTGAAGTCAAAATTGACTTCCTGAGGTATATACATCAGCATCGATGCTTCCGGACCAGACAAGCCTGTCAGATTTATCATGCCCCCGACTACAAAGGCAATCATTCCGGCAATAAATACGCCGCCGAGGACACCAATGATTGCTGAGTAGGATTTACTGTTCAGCCCTCCCACAACAAGAAGGGTAAAGATTGTCACAACTATGGAAATTCCAATCGTTAAAAGTACTGGGCTGTAGCCAGCAAGTAAGCCGGGGATTAAAACACCCAGCATCAGCAAGACTGTCAAGCCTAGGGTGAGTATCGTTTTAAGTCCTTTAAGTCCACCTAAAATTAAAAGAAGCAGGACAAAAACACCCAAGACAATATATATAACTCTATCCCGCTCGTATTCGATTATGAATACTTCTGATACGCCACCGATTTCCAAAGTGCTGATTAGTACACGGTCTCCCGGTTCAATATGCATATCGTAGGCTGGATTCCCAGTTAACGTATGCACAGCATCTATTTCTTCTCCTCTGTTTTCTCCTGAAAGAATTTCTAGACGGACGGCTAGTGACTCATTGTAAAATTCATCATCACCTGCCGGGCCTACAGCTTCTTCAACTTCCAGCACTCTCGCCCGCTCGACTTCTTCTTCATCATAATCTTCAGGCAAATCTTCCATCATTTCCGGATCCATTGGGTCCCCCATCGGATCGTCAAAGCCATCATCCAGCTCACCCGCCTGTGCTTCAATTGCCAAAAATGGCAACAACATGGTAAGGAGCGTTAAAATCAGTATCAGTTTTTTCTTCAAAGTAATCTGTCCTCTCAGTTCTTCGTAATGAAATTTGCTAAAAAAATAAAGACCAGGTCACTTTTCCCTAGTCTTTGATGTTTTCATTTTAAAATAAGTAAAGAACTTATTTCATTCTTATTAAGCGTGCACAACTCTTAGTCTCAAGCTCCACTCCGTTACTTTTTCTTTCACTTTCATGCGCACGGGTGTAGAAACTTCGTTTATTGCACAATATTTGTCTACCCAAGTGACAATCATGCTTTCTTTGTAACGCGGTAAACCGACACCGGTCGTAGTCAAAAACATGTGCTTCAGAATAATATCTTTTTCCAGTTCAGTCAGCTCTGTAATGGTTTGGGCATTTTTTACGGCAATTTTTGGATGAACGAAGTTGTGAGACCCTTCCTCCATAGCCGCAATTTCATCTCTTCCTTCATGGAAGAAATCATGCAGAAGGCCAGCTCGTGCAACCGCTCGGACATTCAGTTTGAAACGTTTAGCAATTCGGTAGCTGACATATGAAACAAATATAGAATGAATGAGTCTAGTTGTATAATGATGATGTGTAATCTCATCCAGTTTAAGTAATTCTTCATTTTCAATTAAATCTTCAATTAACGCCATATAGTCACTGTCATTTTCCCAAATTGAACGAACAAATTCCATGGAATGTCTCCTTTTTAATAGTCTCGTAAGTTATACTGTCATGTTTAGATTGAGTAAGTTTATATAAGAACGGTACGTACCGCCCATCCAGTAACTATCTTACTCCTAAACGCGTTATTTTTAAAGTAGTTAGGCCGTTTTAAAAACGTTTACATGGTGTTTGTGTCCAATTTGTCATAATTTGAGCTTTATTTAGACAGAGCGAACATAAGAACACCTGCTGCGACCGCTACATTTAGAGATTCAGCCTTTCCTTTAATGGGAATATATAAATTTTCCGTCGTTTTATTTAGAATATCCGCATTCACTCCACTACCTTCATTTCCTACTATTAAAGCGAACGAGTCAGTTGGGCTCAGTTCACGGTAGGAAATGGCTCGGCTGTCCAGTGCAGTCCCATACACAGCTATTTTTCTTTCTTCAAACCAATCAATCCACCGAGATAAGTCAGCATGAATGACAGGTAAATGGAAGTGGCTTCCTTGAGCAGACCGCAGAGCTTTCGGGTTATATAAATCAACGGATCCTTTACCTATAATAACTCCCTCAAACCCAGCAGCATCTGCAGTTCGTATTAATGTACCTAAATTCCCAGGATCCTGCACCTCGTCCAGCATCAGCACCGGCTTTTTGCCTTCAATTTTTTCAGTTTCTTCTATTATTTCCATCACTGCGAATACACCTTGATTGGTTACTGTGTCACTCAGTAAGTCAGCTATTTCCGATGTAATAATCACCTGATTTACTTCTAAACCAAAAGTATTATACTCATCAGCTCTATCGCCTCGGATAATAATCGTATCAATTGACTGCTCAGATTTTATCGCTTCCTCGACTAAATGGTCTCCTTCTATCAGGTACTTTTGCTGTTTATTTCGTCCTTTTCGTGTCAGCAGTTTTTTCCATTCTTTTACCTGTTTGTTCTGTACTGATTCTATTCTCTCCACTATATACGTCACTCCTATTTATATTGTTGTAAAGACTCAGAAATTATTTAAATTATCTATATTTCCACTAAGCCTTACTACCCGAGTCTCCAATGTTTTTTTAATGAGGCTAGTTCTGAGTAACCTACCCGTCTATGCTTCGTATTAACCGGATCAATCAATTAAATCTTAAAAAGGACAACAGCTGTGGCTGTTGTCCTTCCAAATTATAACACTTTTTCAAGTATGGTGTCTTAAATTTATTAAGGTATCCTTACATTCCTACATATGGCGCAGGGTTGACGGGACGACCATTTTTGTGGATTTCAAAGTGCAAATGAACACCGGTTGATGTTCCAGTTGTTCCCATAATTCCCAACTGCTGACCTTGAGACACTTGCTGTCCACGTGAGACAGACAAATTAGGAGTCATGTGGGCATACATTGATGAGTAGCCACCACCGTGATCCACAACCACGTAATAGCCTAATGAACTATGGTAAGATGCTGTTGTTACAGTTCCTCCACGAGTTGCACGGATAGGTCCGCTTCCTGCAATATCGATTCCGCTGTGCATTGCTCTTCCACCGTGAACAGGGTGAGTACGGTAACCGAAGCCTGATGTCAGACGACCGCTTGCCGGACGTGTCCATCCTGAGTTGGACTGAGCTGGCGTGCTGTTTGCAGAGCTGGAATTGCTATTTGAACTACTATTTGAGCTGTTATTTGAATTGCTGCTTGAGCTGTTGTTTGAGGAAGACGTCTGAGCTGCCTGTTCCTGACGTTCAGCAGCTGCTCGAGCTTCAGCTTGTGCTTTTGCTTCGGCTTCTGCTCTGGCTTTCGCTTCGGCTTCCGCTTCTGCTCTCGCCTTAGCTTCCGCTTCTCTTCTGCGCTGCTCTTCAGCACGGCGAATCTCTTCTTGTCTCTTACGTTCCGCTTCAATGATTCGCTCTTGTTCAGCTCTCATTTCATCGCTTAAGTTGCTTGCGCGTTCTGCAATAAGATTCTGTTCGTTAATGAAAGAATCGCGTTCATCTTCAGTCATGTCATAACGTTCTGCGATTTCAATGATTTTGGTGTCCAGTGTTTCGCGCTGAGTTAGTAAAGTAGCACGGTCACTTTCCATTTGAGCTTTAACTTTTTCCATTTCTTCCTGTTCACTCACGACTTGAGCTTCAGTGTCTTCTAGTTGCTGCTGATCGTCAAGTTGAGCCTGCATGATGTTCTGGTTAGCAGAAACAAGCTGGCTTACGACACCGATACGTCCGATTAAGTCAGATAGGCTATCAGCGTTTAACATTATATCTACAATGTCAGCTGGGTTTGCCTGAGTCTGTACGGAACGGGCTTGCGATTCAAGCTGTTCATTACGGCGGTTAATCTGTTCAATAAGCAGTTCGATTTCTTCCTGCAGTCTTTCAATTTCTTTTTCAATGCGTTCGATTTCTTCTTCCTGTTCTCCAATTCTTGTGACTAGGTCATCTATATCTAATTGAAGTTCAGCAACTTCCGCTTCCAGAGTAGATTTTTCATTGTCAAGTTCCTGCATTCGCTGTTCTCTATCAGAAATCGCACCGTCAACTTCGTTTGATTTTCTGTTCAGCTCTTCTTGCTGCTGTTGAAGTTCTCTCATTCGTTGTGATGAAGCTTCTACATTTAATGTACTAAAGGTTGGTGCTGCAAATGTCGCTACAGCTACCATGGTTAAAAGACGTTTTTTATTCAATTCCAAGACTCCCATTTCTATTAATATTCATTTAAGTTTAGTATTTTTATTTTTCCAACTGCTTCGTTTGCTTATATAGTAATAAAGTCTATTAAAACGTCAGAATCCAACGTCCTCTCGAAGCACTAAGGAAATCATAACATGTGAAAAACACCAATAACTTTTAAATCGTGTGACAAAATACAAGCCCTTTTGTTACATAACTGTATTATTTGGCTAAAGTTTGTCTAAACGGAAACCTCTTATTGCCTGTTACGAAAGCATTCTTCGTGAATTTTAGTGTTACATTAGTCATTTCGGACAATATTAATAGTGAACAAATAGTGACAAATATTAGATTCCTCTTAACAACTGAATATTTACGAAAGCGATAACATTGAGTTTTACATGTATTTGAATAACTTATCACTCTCCATCACTCCTTTCTTTCTATTTATTTTTTTATTTGCTATTCTAATAAAGTATGAGAAAGGACTGAGACCATGCCATCATTTAAAGACCTATTTCCTTATAGCCAACGTATTGATTCCAATGAATTTTTCGAGCAGTATTATAATTCTGACGTGCCGTTCAGATATGATTCCAATTTCTTTCAGCTTCTATATTCTCCTTCCGTGGAAGAATTTAAGCTGATCGAAAACATGCACTCCACTTTTTCAGAAGAATATGGCCTGAACCATGTAAAGTTTTACTGGCCCCAGAATACTGGAATCCTTCCAGATACTCTCGCCTACTTAAATGAGAAAGAATATGGGTTGGAGAAATTAGAGCTATACTCTATAAACCCGGAAGATTTTTTAGGTAAAGAATCGTCAAACTGGAGTATCCAGAAGGTACAGAAAGATACTCTGCCACTGTTTAAAGCAATTAACTACAAACAGGATCTGGAAATATCAGAATCATTTGCCGAAGACAAGCAACCTTTTTATGATGACCTGCATAGTGATGAACATGTCGAACTCAGACTCGTTTTTAAGGACAGCGAAGCAGTCGGTTCCTGCCTGACTATTGAAGCGGATCATACCATTGAGCTGGATGAGGTGTTTATCCTTCCAGACTACAGGCATCAGGGAGCAGCTTCCGCCCTTCAGCATGTCATAATGAAAGAAGCACGAGATAAAAATAAAACAGTTATTCTAGCGGCGGATGCTGAAGACAGCCCCCGTACGATGTATCAGAAACAAGGATACAGCTACCAGGGTTTTAGAATTGGTGCTGTAAAAACGATTCAGGAGGAAAGAAAATGAGTTTGTCATTTAGACAACTGTACCAGAATGATTTTGCGTTATACGAACAGATGGATACCCAGCTGGAAGACGATTATATGCTTCGTGTGTTTGATCGCATTACGAGTGAGGGCAATGCGCTTTTCGGCTTATTTGAGAATGATATACTTGTAGCTGTTGCCGGTTATACTTTATTTGCCGGGGAATTTGCCATGATAGGACGACTGAGAAGTGACAGCCGCTACAGACAGAACGGTTATGGAACGCTTATTACTGAATACATTTATAATGAAGCGAAACGAACCGACGGAATTAAATGGATTGGGGCAAATACTGAAAAACGTAATACCCCCGCTCAAAAAGTTCTAAAGAAACTGGATGTCCCACACATCACTACACTTTATGCGGCACAAGCGGATGATTTAAGTTCCCTAATTACTCAGAAAGATGCGACCAACTGGCAGCGGGTAGAGTCGGTTGACAAAAAAAGAAAGTGGCTCGAAGAGACATACCTCAACCCTGATTTTGATAAATCTGTCTTTCCGTTTGAAGCCTACTATCCTTTTCCTGCTCGCCCAGCATTGTTTACGGATGACCGTTTAGGCGAATGGCTGTGTTTTGAAAACAAAGAGGCCAACAGAGTTGTATTTATGTGGGAAGAAGAAAAAGGCAGGAAATATCTACATGTTGTCTATCCCTGGTCAGACTTCATGGAGCAACCAGGTCTCTTCAGTCTAATATCAAGTGAGTTCAAGAAAAGTCAAGACCGATACCAAACGGATGCTATCTGGATGGACCTTACTGAAGAAGAAGCTAAATTGCTGCCTGATAACCATTCATTCGACTTGCCTTCTCCTTGGATGCTTCACGGGCATTTTGTAAGTGAGCAGGAACAAGCGGAATTTCTTTCTAACCAGCATTTACAAGAAAGAAACAATGTAGAAAACGAGAGATCGGTTAATGACTCAATCAATAAAGCTGATGAGCTTCTGTCGGATTTAGAAGCCGAACTGACTGCTCTCGAAGAGAATGTCCTTAGCCAGCAATCTGAAATAGATGACCTTCAGGACAGATTGGACTTGCTGGACTCGGATTCCTGACAGCTTTTTAAGTATACAAAAAAGCCTTCGGTTGAACGCGCCGTAGAATTATTCTACAGCCTGTTCGACTAAAGGCTTTTTTTTTAACTTGTTAAACTTTAGAGTGCCTTGTCATCCACTTGTTCGAGTGCCTGATCAATGGTAGAAATAACACCTTCCAGAGATCCTTCTTCAAATGGGGAGCGCAGCTTAGCTGTCTCGACTGTTTCTAGGAAGCTCTTCGTTCCGCCAGCCTTACAGATGGCCAGATAATCCGACCAGGCAGTCTTATCTTCGTCTACTATCGCCCGTTTCCAGAACTGGAGGGCACAGACTTGCGCGAGTGTGTAGTCAATATAATAGAATGGCGAAGCAAAGATGTGCCCCTGTCTGAACCAGAACGTTCCTTTGTCCAGGAAGCTGTTCTCTGAAAAATCTCTTTCCGGCAGATACTGCTTCTCCAGCTCTCTCCAGACCGCTTTTCGCTTGTCTGCAGACCACTCCGGATTTTCGTATACTTCATGCTGGAAGTGATCAACAAGAACACCATAGGGCAGGAAGCGAACGGCTCCACTCAAATGATCAAACTTATATTTCTCTGTTTCCTCTTTAAAGAAGAGTTCCATCCATGGATAGGTGAAGAATTCCATACTCATCGAATGAATTTCACAGGTTTCAAAGGTTGGAAATACTATTTCCGGCTGCTTAATCCAGCGTGATTCAAATACCTGGAAGGCATGGCCTGCTTCGTGAGTCAGAACATCAATATCCCCAGATGTGCCGTTAAAGTTGGCAAAAATGAACGGTGACTGATAGTCAGGAATATAAGTACAGTAGCCTCCCCCGGCCTTTCCTTCTTTAGACAGCAAGTCCACGAGTTCTTTATCAAAGAGAAAATCGATAAAATCAGCTGTTTCACTGCTCAATTCATGATACATTTTACGGCCGTTTTCAATAATATAATCCGGATTGCCTTGAGGTGTAGGGTTGCCGTTTAAAAACTGCAGGGATGAATCATAATGCTTCATTTTCTCGATACCAATTCGCTCAGCCTGGCGTTTGGCCAGTTTTTGAGTCACGGGAACCACATAATCCATAACTTGTTTACGGTAAACTTCCACCATGTCGCGGTCATAGTCAAAGCGTTTCATACGCACATATCCTAGCTCAACGAAATCTTTGAAGCCCAGTTTTTTGGCAATGGTATCTCTAACCTTAACAAGGTCATCGTACAGCTGGTCCAGTTGACTTTCGTTTTCCTCAAAGAATGACCATTGCGCATCTGAGGCTGCTTTTCTCGTGTCGCGATTGGTTGATTCCAGATACGGACCAAACTGGGATAAGGTCAATGTTTTTCCGTCAAAATCAATTTCAGCCGATGCCAGCAACTTCTGATAGTCGCTACTCAACTGGTTTTCTTTTTGAAGCAAATCTATGACGGATGAATCGAAGGAATCCAGTTCAAACTGCATGTTCTGAAAAAAGGTTCGGGGGTACTCCCCTTTCAGTTCTTCCAGATAGGGTGAATCCATGATTGCCTGATAGTATAAGGTACCCAGTTCCTGATAATAGGGACCGTATTCATTCCAGTACTTGTCTTCTTCTAGGTAAAAGGAATCTTTTGTATTAATCGAATGGCGAATGGATGCCAGCGTTCCCATTGTTTCCAGTGAAGCAGAGAGTTCGGACACCGCATCAATAGCCTCCTTCACTTCCGCAAGCGACTCTGCATCCTTGAGGTTCTCAACGAGATGGAGAAAATCTTTTTTGTAGCGGTCAAATTCCGGACGTTCATAAGTATATTCTGAAAATTTCATAGTGTTCCTCCTAATATAGTATTAATTTCCTTAAGTATAGCATACGGTTTCAGAATGGTAATACCCTTTCTCTGTTTGTGGTAAAATAAGCAAAGAAAGGAGCGATAGTATGAATCACAGACAAGTCCCTCATCAGTCTCAAAAACAAAAACAGACCTATCTTCCGAATCTCGTACAAAACGTCCAACTGCTTCAGCTGAACCGAATCGAATTATCCAATCATTTAAACAATCTTATCCTTGGGAATCCGCTAATTGACCTTCCGGAAAACGAGAGCCGTCTCACACAAGTTTCGGCAAAAGACAGTACCACTGTCATAGAAGAAACTGCGGCTGATAAGCCTTCACTGTTCACTTACTTAAAAGAACAGATAGAACTGCTTTACCGGCCGACTTATTTAAGAGAGCTCCTATTCTGGTGGGTTAATCAGCTTGACCACAAAGGCTATGTTACCAAATCTGTTGAAGAGGCGGTCAAAGAAACTGGCGCAACCAAAGTCCAGTTGATTGATGCCCTGACCCTGCTTCAGCAACTCGACCCACCCGGCATAGGCGCCCGTTCGCTGCAGGAGAGCCTAATGCTCCAGACCGAACGCCTGGACTGGTCACCGGAAATGGCTTATCTTATTCTGGAAGAGCAGTTCGAGGCTCTGAGTCAAAAGAGATGGCGTTATCTTGCTGAATTTTACGGCATCCAGGAAGAGACTGTCAGAGAAATATTCGCTTTTATTCAGAAGCTCTCACCTGCGCCGGCTGAGCAGTTTATGGACCGCCAGACCCCTTTTATTCTTCCCGAGCTGAGTGTAACCACTGAGAACGGCGAGCTGACTGTATCGGAAACGAAATATAAGACGCCGCTTCTGACTTTCAATATAGACTACTTTAATGAGCTGGCAGAACGAGAGGACCCGTCAGTCACTCGTTACATTAAAGAAAAGAAACAGGAATACACTGTTCTCCAGAACGGTCTGAAAAAAAGAAGGGAAACAGTCTTACGTGTCGGCACGGCCATTGTCATGCATCAACGTCAATTCTTTGAACAGCCAGAAAATGGACTGGTCCCTCTCCAATTAAATGATCTCGCTCAGGAACTGCAGCTGGATGAATCAACAGTCAGTCGAGCGGTTAGGGAATCCTATATTCAGACAAAAACAGGTACCTTTGAATTGAAATCCTTCCTGTCTCGCCGAACAGCTGGTGGAGGCTCTCAGGACCAGATTGACAGACAGCTACTAAAACTGATTCAGGAAGAAGACAAAAATAAGCCTTATTCAGATCAGGCTTTATCTGATCAACTAAAAGCATCCGGAATACAGCTCTCAAGAAGAGGCGTAAACAAATACAGGCAGAAGCTGTCGATTCCCTCCTCTACTGAACGTAAAGCGTGATACCCACAGAAACTCGCTAATCCAGAGAAAACAAAAAAATCCTGCAAGCTCGAATAGACTGAGCTTGCAGGATTTTTTTATAAACTATTTACCCAAGAATACCTAATACATAACCGAGTGTTCCTAGTACAAACAATCCGCCAATAATAGTAATTGGGCTGACTTTCCGACGAAGCAACCAGACACAGGCAAGAGTTAAGAGAAGAGGTGCCAGTCCTGGCAGCAGTTCATCCAGTGTGTTTTGAAGAGTAGTCACTTCTACCGGTTCAATGGCTAAACCAGCTTGAATTTCCTGCACCACGCCTCTCAGCATGTCTCCAGAAAGAAGTCCTTCATTAGCCGCCTCGGCAATTTCACCGAAGTTAACCATTTCCTGCGGGTCATTTTCCACCCGGCTGAGAACCATTGGGAAGTGCATATTGGTCCACCTTGGAACCAGTACTCCCAGGATGAACATACCTAAAACAGAAGCACCTTGAGTCAGTTTCTGCATCAATCCACCAGCTAAGTTCTGAGTAATATTCGAACCCTGAACGTAGCCTAGTTCCTGAGTGTACCACAGGAACGCCATACGAATAATGTTCCATGCCAGGAAGAAGATGATTGGCCCTAACCAGCTGCCGCTTAAAGCAAGCGATGCTGCAAAGGCACCAAGTACCGGACGAATGGTTCCCCAGAAGATTGGATCGCCGACACCGGCCAGAGGTCCCATCATACCGATTTTAACCCCTTGAATCGCCGCGTTATCAACTTCTTTACCGTTCGCACGTTCTTCTTCAAGCGTCAGTGTGACACCTAAAACCGGTGCTGCAAGGTACGGGTGCGTATTAAAGAATTCCAAGTGTCTTTTTAAAGCCAGTGAACGTTCTTCTTTTGAAGAATACATTTTCTTCAATGCCGGAATCATAGCATATGCCCAGCCGATATTCTGCATCCGTTCAAAGTTCCATGAAGCCTGCAGGAACTGACTTCTCCAGAATACATTTAAACGGTCTTTTTTCGTTAATTTGTATTTTTTTTCTTCAGCCATGTTTAATCAACGCTCCTTTTTAGTAGTCATTCAAGATATCATCAAGTGGATCGCCGCCAGAGGAATTTCCTCCACCGCCTCCGCCTTGGTTAAATTCAGGTGCAAACTGCAGGTAAAGCAGAGCCAGCACGACTCCGATGATACCCATTGCAATCAGGTTCAATTCGCCAATTGCTGACAGAGCAAAACCAAGAGCGAAGAATAACCACAGCTTGGCAGTTGCCATCATGTTGATAACCATTGCATAACCAACGGCTACAATCATTCCCCCGGCAACGGCCAGACCACCTGTTAACCATGCAGGAATAGCATTCAATGCATCGGTAACGAGTTGTGGTGATACAGCTAAGATGATTGCTGCTGGTACTGCAATACGCAGACCTTGAATCATCAAAGCACCAATGTGGTAGAATTCAACAGCTTTGAATGAGCCTTCGGTTGCTTTTCTGTCGGCAGCATGTGCAATAGCAACTGTTAGTGTACGAACAAAGATTGTCAGTACCTGACCGGCAATAGCCAATGGAATCGCCAGTGCAATCCCTTCTGATACACCTGCTCCGTGATACGTAACTAAAATAGCTGATGCTACGGATGCAAGTGCCGCATCGGGTGCTACTGCAGCACCGATATTCATCCACCCCAATGCAATAAGCTGAAGTGTTCCTCCAAGCATTAGTCCTTCAGTCGGATTTCCTGTTGCCAGTCCAATTAACGTACACGCAACAATTGGCTGGTGGAATTGAAACTGGTCTAAAATACCTTCCATTCCCGCTAAGAAAGCGACGAAAACAACCAGTATAATTGATATAAAGTCCATATTTATTTGCCCTCCTTGATAGGTTTATTAATCAACATATTTTGTTTTTTTCAGTAAGTTCCACATATCTTTTCTCTGATCGGATGGAACTTTACGGACGTCGAATTTGACTCCATGGTCTTTCATTTTCTTGAACGCTTCTGCGTCTTTTTCATCAACTGAGAGTACATTGTTAATCATGACTTTTCCTTCGGAGTGAGCCATTGACCCAACGTTAACTTCTTCGATTTCCACTCCGCCTTCAATAACACGCCAGGCATCAGTTGGATTTTCAAAAAGAAGCAGTGCGCTTGTCTTGCCAAAGCGTGGGTCGTTCCAGACTTCAATCATCTTGTCAATCGGCACAACGTTGGCTTTAATTCCCGGTGGTGAAGCTTGAGTGATAAGTGATTTACGCAGCTCATCTTTCGCTACATCATCAGATACAACAATAATACGGGTCGGGTTGACATCTTTTGACCAGGCTGTTGCTACTTGACCATGCAGCAGACGTGAGTCAATTCGTGCTAGACGAATATCGATTTGTCCGTCTCCCACTACAGTCCCTTCCGGAAGTGGTTTGGATGGTTCCTCAGATGCTCCTGCTTCTTTTGCTTCAGCAGGCTGCAGTTCTTCAGGTCTGACTTTGACACTGTCTTTTGCCACATCAATTAACGAAGCGGCAATATCATGTGCCTTGTCCATTGAGAAACGAGCGGTAAAGGATTCAATCAGCATCGGCAGATTTAACCCCGCTACAATTGCCCATTTATCCTTATTTTCTTCAAACAGCGTGTTAGCCTGGTTGAACGGAGTACCTCCCCATAAATCAACTAAAAATAGTACTTCATCTGAATCAAATGATGCAACGGCTTTTTCCATCTTTCTCCGAATATCATCCGGCCCTTCACTTGGAAGAAGCGTCACAGCTTTTACATTTTCCTGTTCGCCTACAATCATAGTTCCTGACTGCAGAATGCCCTCAGCAAATTCGCCGTGGCTTGCCAGTATAATTCCTACCATTTATTTCCCTCCTACTACTAGCGACTATTCGCTTTTTATAGTTACTACTTACAGAAAACTCCCTTTTTTCAAGACATCCATCATCAACTGACTGCGGTCTCCGGGAACTTTCCTTATCTCAAGTTCGATTCCAATAGAATCCAGATAAACGAATGCATCAATGTCCTGCTGGTTTACTGAAATAAAGTGGGTAACCATCTTCTTTCCTTCAGTAAATTTCATGCCTCCAATGTTGACGCTGTCAAAATGTATCCCCTGCTTGTAACAATTCATTACATCAGTTGGATTGGTAAATAAGAGCATTACTTTAACGTCTTCTAAAAGAGTATGAGAAGCTATTTCTATCAGTTTTTGCACTGATATGACATTTGCTTTTATCTCAGGCGGCGCTGCCTGCTTTAACAATGCTTTCTGAAGTGGATTGCCCGCCACTTCATCGCTTACGACAATGATACGGCTGATTCCTGTAACTTTTGCCCAAGTAGTTGCCACTTGGCCGTGTATCAGACGATCATCAATGCGCAGCAGTCGAATATCCATCGATATGACATCCCTCCTTTTAAGGTCCTCTCCTTTCCTTTAATAGTGTCGGAAAAAAACTGAAACTCATACAGATTTTTCCCCTCTACTTTATATAAGCAAGAAGTGTGCCAACGCTGTTCGGTGAAAAACACTGACTTGCCGGGATTTGTATCGACACACTAAAACGACACACTAATTATCTGTATCAACTAGTGTGTCGCTTTGCGTTACTTATTCAAATAGTGTATCGATTTCCTCTATCTCGCCTTCGTCATTAGAGATATAGTAATTAATGTAACTGTATTCCTGAAGTGGAATAGTAATGGACAAGTCCCGCTCCAGTTTTTCTATATGGGCTTTTACTTTTTTAACCGTATCCTCGTCAATATTTTTATCGTCAAGCGTGTTTTCAGCTAGGCTATCTTTGTGTATCAGCCGTTCAATGACCCCCGCCATATGGAGAATCAAATTGATGTGAAAAGCATAGTCTTTTAAAGGTTCTGCTTTCAGAAGAGCACATTCATCCGCGAACTGCCATAACGGGCGTATGACTTTCCTGGGATTCAAAAAGGTATAGTTCTCATCGAGAAAAGACAGTACGGTATCTCGAGCAGACTGCTCATCCGTCAGAGCTGACAAATCTGTTCCGTTGTTGCGAACGAGTTTCTCAATCAGAACGACCGGATCGTCTTCTATGAACCTCTCCAGCGGTATAAAAGGTGCAGAAATTTTCGGATCGGCTATGCCCGTGGCAGCAATGATGTCATAGCGTTCCTGCCATAAATTAATTTTATCGGCCATATCCGCCACTGAACAGGTTTTCACTTCAATGGATTCGTGCCTGCTCTGATTGAGTGGTTTTTCAATAATTTCCTTAATCTTTCGGGCAGTACCCTCACCGCTTGCACAGATAGCCAGAATGACTGGTGGTTTTCTCGAGATAGTCATTCCTGAATCGTGTGCATTCTTAATTTCATTTGAATAGCCGCTGAATTTTTGAAGCGCCTCGTGAAGCATGTCGATGTCCACATCCATTAATGAGGCTTTTCTGACCGCTTCAAGTACCATTGGCGTGGAGACCATGTCTACTGAACGGACAACTACGCCCGTTTCTCTCTCCAGCGTGGATTCAAACGTCGCCAGCGAACCCATGTCGACCAGCAGCAGCACACCGCTTCCCTGGCTGACATTCAAGACTGCCTGCTTAATGCGCTCATAGGCAGTGGTCGGTGACATATCCAGTGGCATATCTATTGCTTCAATGCCCGTACGGTCCAGTAACTCTTCAGCCACTTTGGCCATACTGCTTGCCGTTGATTTACCGTGAGTGGCAATAACGACACCGACTTGTCCAGCGGCTTCCTCTTCTTTAAGAGAAACCAGCAGAACCGTCAGGTAGTATACTTCACTTTCAGGGATGACAACTTTGAAATGGTCTCCTATTCTATCTTTGATAACGGATGCCACTTCATACTCTTTCGCATAATTCATCGCCATTTCACGAATCCGGTCATTCATTTTCCGTTCCTTGCCACTGTAAACATTTTTTAGCAGCGAGCTGATATGCAAACTGACTGCGTAAAGAAAATTCTGCTTCACCTTGTATTCCAAAGTTTCTTCAACGAGAGAAGATACTTCTCGGGAAAACTCGATGACTTCCTTAGTGACCACATCAGCCAATTTAGATTCAGTTTGAAGAGAAAAGCCGTGATTGCGGTAAAAGGACTTTAAATGTACATTGATATCCGTGGAAATGTACTGATTGATTGAATGCTGATCGAGTCCTTCTGCTTCCAGGAGCGCTGCTTTATCTCCAATAATATTATAAATATTGTAGGGCAGCTCGTAGGAGTCCATCTCCATCTTGTAAAAGGGTTCATTTGGACTAACCGTTATTTTAGCTTCAAGATAATTGGACAGTTCTTTCTGTTCCAAGCGGCTGGAAGACAGGCCAACAAGCTGAGACTGTACCGTATCTGGAATATCTTTTACGGTTAGATTTATTTCATCTCGATTCAATTGGTTCATAAACCCTCTTGCACAGACCAGTTGAATTGTTGATTTTAACTGACCAATATTCCCGTAACCAACACTGGCTATCAAGCCTTTTACAACATCTTCTGTCAGTGTTATCTTCCGTTGAATACGGTTTGCTTCCAGTCCGGTGAGTAATTTCAGCAAGTCAAGCTGTTCGATGACCGGTCTTTCTTTAAAAGCAGGCATATGAATAGTAATGGGAATTCGCCGCATAAAGGTATCCAGAAACGTTGACTTGGGATCTTCTGTGGTTGCACAAACAATACGGACATCCGCTTCTTTGTTTTTATCTGTTTCACCAAGCCGGCTGTATTTTCCGGTATCCATAAAATAAAAAATCATTTCCTGACCTTCTGGAGGCAGGCGGTGAATTTCGTCTAGAAACAGCATCCCCTGGTCGGCTTTTTGTATCAGTCCCTCTTTCGAGTTTGCCGCACCGGTAAATGCGCCTTTTGAGTAGCCGAATAAGTAGCTCATTAACAATTCAGGGTTATTGGCATAATCTGCACAGTTGAATACAATCAGCTCTTTTTCCGGGTCAATCAGTTCGTGTGACTGGGCAAAACGGAACATCGCATGAGCGAAGAAGGATTTCCCGGAACCAGTCGGTCCAGTTATGAGTGTATTCAATCCTTTGGGCGGATACATAACTGCCGCTTTCGCCTGATCCACTGCATTTTTCATGCTGCCATTTGCACCAATAATGGACTGGAAAATATCTTTGGACTCTTTGTAGGAATAGTCAAATACTTCCTGGGTCACGCCCTTGTTTTCTCGCTTTTCTTCCTTGTAACTGGGAACGTGCTCGGTAAGCGGTTTGTGTCTCAGCGTTTCGACTGTTACAAAGCGAACCGGTCGTCCATCCAATTTTCTAAGTTTATCTTCTCTAACCAGTTGATTTAAGTCCTTTGATACGTTGCTTCTCAGAATATCCAGCTCTTCTGACACCTCTTTTGTTGTGACACCCATGCCTAGTTCAATTTCTCTAGGCGAAAATTGAGCACTGGTCTGTTTAACAAACGCATATACGCGATCTTTTCGATTCAACTGGTTCACCTCCTTAATTCTTTCCATCAACTTTTGCATTTAGTTAGTCACAGTATACTACATATATCAACACAGTGACACACTAGAATACACTATAAATAAATCCGTAAATAATCGATTTCCCAGGGGTCAATTACGGGGTGAGTTGCCAGTATCCAGTGAGATAATGAGAACTGGAGCACCTATCGTATGTTGAGCTAGCAGCATAACGAATTCCGTCAGAAAACTGTCATATTGCTTAACATGACAGTTTTTTTCTGCACACAAAAAAGCAGCTCTATGTGATAACACACAAAGAGCTGCCCCCTTTTTGCTTAATCTTTATAATATATACCTTTCTCTCCTATGTCCGTAGGTGGTATAGTCTGTTATAAAAACTGAGAATGCTTATTCGTCTACGCTTACTTCGCCTTCAACAGTACCTTCATCCAGCATTGCTGCTTCGTGCAGGTCTTCTGATGCAAATGTTACGTTACCTGTTACAGTAGCGTTGTATAATTCGAATCCTTCTGCGTCAACATAAACGTCTCCGTCAAGAGTACCTTCTTGAATACGGAAGTTTGGTGATTCAACAGTCATTGTACCAACTGATAATGTATACTCGTCAGTTACGTTACGGTCTTCGTCTTGAGCGTATAATGCTAACTTACGGTATTCATCCTGGTCTTCGTCACCTTGGTTGTGGAAAGTTCCAGCAACTGTAATGTCGTCATTTACATCTACGTCAGCTGTAATAGCTGTAATCCAGTTTCCGTCAGTGCTCAATGATGCAACAACCTGATCTGCATCGTCAGTGATAGAAGCAGCTGTTACTGCATCTTCATCTTCAGTTTCTTCGCCTTCGTCCACAACTTCCATATCTTCTGCTGCGTCGTCGTCTGTATCACATGCTGCTAAAAATCCGCCTAAAGCGATAACTGCAGCACCTGCTGCTAATTTCTTTTTCAAAAATTCCATAATTATCCCTTACCTTTCCTGATGGAAATTTTATTAAGTTCATAGAATGAAAGGAGAAGATGGAGAGAATACATCCGGACAGTTCTTCTCCTATTCACTACTACAGTATACTATAGACTAGAATTGTGAAGTAGTCAACAATAGACCGTAATAGAATTAATTAAGCTATTCCTCATCTTTTTCTAATAATTACTGCTGTTTTTCACAACTTCGCCCAAGCCTTGTTATCGAGTCTATTACTACTATACAAAAACAGACCCGATTTATCTATTATTTTATACTACTTATTTACTAAAAAAACCAGATCAGAATGCTACAGACAGCAAAAGCCCGACCTTTTGGCAGGTCGGGCTTTTGCTTCTTATTATTAGTCTACTCTGATTTCGCCAGTAATTTCTGATTCATCATCAATTTCAGCTGATGCTTCATACTCTTCACTTGCAAAGATTAAGTCGCCATCAATGGTTCCGCCAACTAAACGGAAGTTTTCTGCGTCAACATAAACATCACCCTCGAATGTTCCGTATTGCAGACGTGTGCTTTCCTGTTCAATCGTAAGCATAGGCGCACTTAAAGTGAACGTGTCAGTAACATTACGGTCTGCATCCTGTGCATAAAGAGCCAGTTTACGTTCGGCTTCACCGTTGTTATTTTCGAATCCACCAGTTAGAACAAGTTCTTCATCTGATGATACGCTGTCTTCAAAAATAATGATCCAGGCGCCATTATCAGAAATTCCCTCTAGTAATGATTCTTCGTCATTAACACGGACTTGAGTTGCTCCAGTAGTAACGTCAGCTGAATCATCATTGTCGCCGTTGTCAGCTTCTACACGAGTTTCTCCAGTAATGGTTGCTTCATCATCGATTTCAGCAGATGCTTCATACTCTTCACTCATGAAAATAAGGTCTCCGTCAATTGTTCCACCGATAAGACGGAAATTCTCTGCGTCAACATATACGTCACCTTCAAATGTACCGTACTGCAGGCGTGCGCTTTCCTGTTCAATTGTGATGCTTGGAGCAGTTAAAGTGAATGTACCTGTAACGTTACGGTCTGCATCCTGTTCATAAAGAGCTAGCTTACGTTCAGCTTCTCCATTGTTATTTTCGAATCCACCAGTAAGTACTAAATCTTCTTCATGTAAATTTCAAGTTTAAGTTAGCCACTTGTTAAAAATAATTTTCATGTGAAATTTAGCGTTCGTTTTCCTTGTAGAGATGGCTTGATAATGAGCTGAGGCATGATAGTTTTTTTGACAAGCTGGCT